>JBCDCH010000015.1 GCA_039182125.1 Planctomycetota bacterium | reverse complement strand
GTCGTATCCGTACGCGACGACCATAAGGCCCGCGATGGCTTAGTCGATGTCCTCCACTCGTAAAGTCCAACAGCCGACACACGAAAGCGACCAATCAGCGGCGTGCGTGTCACGCAGCTTATCGAGCCAGCCCATCGGCATCAGGTTGTCGTCGTCGACCTTGCCCAACAGGTCGGCCGTCGAGTTGCCCAGCAGCCAGTTGGTCGGCTCACGCAATTGCACATTCTTGATGCTGTGATGGAAGCGTGTGACCTTGGGGTGCTCGGCGAATTCCCGCACCAATCGCAGCGTTTCGGCATGCTCGCCGTTGTGCCAGAGCCATACGGCCGCGTCGTCGTCGCAGGTTTCGAGCAAGCGCGGCAGCGACAGCCGGACATAATCCGGACGGTCGTGGGTGACCATGAGAATGTCACATGTTGCGGTCATCGGGAGGCCAATCTCATGCCGTCGGCGAGGCCGGCGTTGAATCGGGCTTTGTGCTCGGCGGCGAATGCCGCGTTGGCACCGAAGATCGGCGCGGCGAGCTTGCGCAGGGCGGCGACGAGTTGCCGACGCCGGAGCCAGAGCGGCAGTCGTTCGTTGGGTCCGACCTGTCGACCGGCTTCGAGGCCCTGCTGGTAGTTGCGTTCCAGCGCCCAGTCGGGCGTGCACTTGTCGGCGGGTACCCAGTGCCAGACTTTCGCCGCTTGCACGTAGTGGGCAGTGTTGCCGGCATCGAGCAGACGTTGCTGCATGTCGCCTTCGTCGCCGAGAGTGGCCGTGCCCGAACCGGGGCCGCGTGATTCGTCGAACCCGCCGACGGCGAGAATGTCTTTGGCGTAGGCGGCCCAGTTGAAGCCGAGAAACACGGGCTCGGTGACCGGACCGCCGCCATGACTCCAACCCCGCGCCGACACCGGCAGGTAGTCGAGCAACCAGACCGGCACGTCGCGTTCGTAGTCGACGTCGGTCGGCCCGCCGAAGAAAGCGTTGGCGGGACGGGCCGACGCCGCATCGGCGTACGCGGTCAGCGTGCCCGTGTCGACACGGACATCGTCGTCAAGCAAGACCATCAACGCACCGGGCATCATCGCGGCGGCCCACTTGGCGGCTTGGTTCAAGGCCCGACACTTGCCGCGATCAGGCGTGGGCAGGTGCCGCACTTTCAACCGGTCCGGGGCCGAGACCACCGCATCCACCGCACGATGCGTGCCGCCGTTCTCGACGACCCACACGCCGCGCCAGCCCGCTGGTAGATCAGCCCGGCCCAACGACTCGAGCGTTCGCCAGAGAATGTCCGGCGTCGACGCGTTGGTCGCGATCACGGCGATCATCGGAAGCTTGTCCGTCATGCGGCCCCCTTGGCTAGTGGCGCGGTCCGGCTTTCGCTCAGCCGGGTTCGCACTTTCTCCAGACCCATTCCCGCCAGCGCGCGACCGCGCGGGGTCAACAACACCAGCACGCCGTACAACCCTGAGTAGGCGGCCAACCCGACGATCAACCGCATCGGCGACGCCCATGCCTCGGGGAGTGGCGCGAGCCAAAGCACGGCGGCCGCGGCAAGACTCGCGAACGCCGGCGTCATCAGCGTCAGTCCGAGCCGGCCCAGCGTCAGCGGCGTGTCGCGGTAGCAGTACATCAGCGCCGGCCCACGCATGAGCAGCCGGCTGGCACTGAACGCGATCGCCACGCCCGCCGCCCCGCCGAGTATCGGCTCGACACCGAGCCAACTCGCCACGCCAGCTCGGGACCCGACCACCGCCCCGACCGCGAAAGCCAACAGCGTCATGACCGACTCGAGCAGCTGCCAGCGAAGTTGCTTGTGGACATGTCCGATCGAGATGAACGCCCAGCCGGTGGCGGTGTTGAACGTGTCGACGAACGCGCCGATGGCGAGCAGGCGGAAGAGGAACGCGGCCGGTTCCCAGCCGGGGCCGAGCACGGTCAGCACCGCATCGTCGGCGAAGACGAAGCAGGCCGCGACCATCGGCATCGTCAGCAGCGTGATGATTTCCAACGCCCCGTAGTAGAACCGCGTGTAGCGCTCGGGCTGATCCTGCAATCGGCTCAGGCCGGGGACGGCGACCTGGGCGATCGGACGCGTGACCTGCCGGAGCGGTTGCAGGAGCAAGCCGTAGGCACGGGTGTAAAAGCCCAACGCCGCGGTGCCGGCAAACCCCCCGATGAGCAGGTTGTCCGAGTTGCGGACCATGTGGTTGAGCACTTCGAACCCGGTCACGTTGCCGCCGAAGCGGAGCAGTTGCTTGATGCCGCCGCCCTGCTCCTTGGTGCGTAGCGCGGTGTGCGGGAGCATCGGGATCCAGCCACCCCGCCGCGCGACCGCGGCCCAGACCGCGAACAGATACGCCACGCAAAACGCCAGGTGCTGTAGCGCCGGCGCCCAGTACCCCGGTAGCCAGATCGCCGCCGTGATGCCGGCGACCAACGCGATCATCAGGCACAACACGTCGATGACCGCGAGCATGCGGAACTTCATCGTGCGGCGCAGCAGCGCTTCGTGCTGTGCGGTCAGCCCGCCGGTGAAGAACGTGAACGCGACGACGAGCGTGACGGGAACGAGTTTCGGCTCGCCGAAGACCCACGCGATGGCCGGTGACGCAGCGGCGAGCAACAGGCCGAGCGTGGCCGAAACGGTGAGGTTGATCCAGAAGACGCCCGACGCTTCGCGGTGGGTGAGGGTGGCCCGCTGAATGGTCGCGGCGGAGAGGCCCAGGTTCTGGATCAACGCCGCGATACCGGCAACGCCCATGACGATGCCGAAGATGCCGAAGTCGGCCGGGAGGAGCAGGCGACCCAGCGCGGCCATCGCGCCGATCTGCAGGACCAGCTTGATCAGTTGCGAGCCGAGCGTGAACAGGCCGCCCGAAACGCCGCGGCGTTCGAGGTTACGCGTGTCCGGCGAACCGAAATGCGCTTCGAAGTGAGATGTGGCAGCGGCGGCGTTCAACCGTGGGCGATCAGTGAGACTGACGATCAGTGTGACATGGACCTCGCACCGGAACCCGAGACGACCGACGCCGTGGGCACGTCGCCGAGCCGACCGGGCCCGGGCGAGGAGCAAACACAAGTTGTCGGTGACGAGGCCACGGGTACGACAGAGATCAGATACGTCGGGATCAGAACTTCAGGGCGACGTCGTCGATGATTTCGAGGTCGGCCGCGTCAACGCAGATCGCGGCGGCCGAGCCGAGGATGGTGATTTCGAGGAGCAAGCGCGTCAGGCCGGCGTGTTCGGTGATTCGACCGACTAGCCCGGCGAACTTGCCGCGCCGAACGCGACACACCGCACCGATCGGCATCTTGGGGAAACGTTCGACCGAGCCCGGATCGGCGTCGATCAGCACACGCTCCAGGGTCTCGAGTTGACCGATGAGCTTGGATTGATCGGAGACGGGCAGAACCTGGCAGATGTGTTTGGTCCGTCGTGCCGGCTCAGTGTCGCCGTTGATGAACATGTAGCCCGGGAACAACGGCTCGAGGACGGTTCGACGCGTTCGGCCGTGCAACCTGGGCATCGGAATCAGCGGCAGGAAATACGCGGCCGAGTGCCGGTCCAGCTCATGGGCGAGTTTCTTCTCACACCGGTGCTTGACGTGTAACACCGACCAAGCGGCCGACAGGTCGTGGATCGTGTCGACACGACTCGGCAAACACGAACGACCGTCGAGCGGTCCCACGGCTGACGCACGATCGTTGTCGAGGGTCGGCCGATGAGGCGGGGCGAGACGATCGGGCTGGGGATGGGTGGTCGGAGACTGGACTCTCATGGGATGCCTTGATGGCAAACTGACGGTTTTTGGTCGGTTGTGGGCGGACTTCGTCCATGCCGCGCGTCATCGCTTCGACGCCCGTTCGGACGGCAACAACCGCCCGCAGTGGCCCGCGTGTGCCGAAACAGGAAGCACACCAGGCCGTGAACAAATCACGTTCACAACTGTGAGAAAAGATGGCGGTCCCAGAAGAGGAACCCACGTCCGTGATCAACTTCAGTTCGGCCAGACGTTCGAGAGAACACTCGCGTCGATCGCCCTTCCCTTACCGAACTGAACCCGATGTTCGGCCAAGCGTCCTGCTTGGTTGCAAGGGACAAACCCAAAAATCGGCCCCCGGCGGCATCGGATTATGCCGGTCCGAACAGATGATCGGACCTGCATGCGTCGAGCATAAAGCAACGAGAACAACGTGCAAGACTTTTTTGGCTGCTAACAGGCAAGTAACAGTTCACGTCACAGTCGCCTTGGACGAAGTCGTGCCGTCACACGTTTCGCCCTTCTCTTCGCCGCTGAAATCGAAGTCGATGTAACTCCGTTCGCCCGCGACATCGGTGATCGCTTCGTCGATCGCTTCGCTCGAGCGCTTCGGATCAAATCGGCTCAGCAACGCCGACATTTCCCGCGTGCTGCCGTCGGCCAAGCCTTGGTGCAACACGGTCAATAGCCAGCCGTAGATCTGCCGGACGTCGTCGGTGTGCAACGACGCGCTGTGATGGAACGGCGGAAGGATCGCTCGATTGGGCGAGGTGTCGTGGAGCAGCACCCAACATTCACACCGCAGCGCTCGCACCGCCAACGGATCGAAAGGCCGCTCCGCCGACGCACCGAGAAACGACCGGCAACGCCGCAGCGCCTGGCACACCGCCGCGTCATCGGTCGGGTCGACGGTTTCGGCGACGACCTCGCGGGGCAACGCCGACCCGTGGGGACCTATCACGAAAAGCTCGAACTTCTCGCCGCGATCGCTCAGCCGCTGTATGGCCTTGACCACGCCATCCGACGGCGGGCTCGTCGCGTCCACCGCAATTCGGCGGCGGGTGCGCTCGATGCTCCGCAACGGCGGGCCGACCTCGACCGGGAACGCGATGAGCCGAACCTTGTCGGCGACGCGCTTCACGTTGTCGCCCAACGCCGGAAACTGCACGCCCGCTTGGCGAACCTCGTCGAGCAGCGCGTCACGTGAGCCGGCGGTCGGCGTCCAGATTTCGGTCGCCGCCTTCAGGGAGTTGAGCCGGATCGTCTGACTGCGCAGGTCGGTCGGTGCCGGTCCGTGGTGCAGGAAGATCGCGGGCTTCTCCTGCAGCGGGCGGTGGAGTCGTTGGAAGTCCGAGAGGTGCAGATGATCCCCGGCGAGGACGGCGTCGAAGCGGACCCGCCGCACCTTGCCGTCCACCTCGTGGCGCGGCGGGTGCAGGCAGATGGACTCGTGAAACCAGATGCCCGAGGCGATCAATCGACGTTGCGGCCGACGTGGCGGGAGTTTGAGCAGGTGGACGCGGTGCTCGGTGTGGCGCATGAAGCCGCGGAGCGACTCCCGGCGGAAGCCGCCGAAAAGAGGCTCAACAGCGAGCACTTCGAGTCGGCGCATTGGCCCGATGGTACGCGGGGTCCGCCGAATGCTGAAACCGCTCGGCGTTCGAAAAGCCGACCATTTTCCCAACGCGCCCCAATCCCAACGCCCGGTCACAGGGGTTGGGTCACGACGCCAGCACTTTTTCGACCCGTTCCGCGTCTTCCGTGCTGATCGGCCCCGCGTCGAGGCATTTACAGCAATCGGCGACCTGTTCCGGCCGGCTCGCACCGATCAACGCACTGGTCACCCGCGTCGGCTCGCGCGTCCACGGCCCGACCGTCCGCACGCCCTGCTCCCGAAGCACCCACGCCAACGCGAACTGGGCCAGCGTTTGTCCGCGATCGCCGGCGATCGCGGCGAGTTTTTGGACCTTCGCCACTTTCTCGGCCGTGATGCCGTCTTCTTGGAGGAAGCCGCTCTCTTGCTTGGCGCGTGAGTCGTCGGGGATGCCGCTGAGGTACTTGTTGGTGAGCAAGCCCTGAGCAAGCGGCGAGAACACGATCGTCCCCAACCCCATCCGCTCGCAGATCGGCAGCAGGTCGCCTTCGATCCAGCGGTCGAACATGTTGTAGTTCGGCTGGTGCAGGATCGGCTTGGTCAGCCCGTTCCGCTCGCAGGTCACCAGCGCGTCGGCGGTGAGTGCGCCGCTGTAGCTGCTGATCGCGGCGTAAAGCGCCTTGCCGCTTTTGACCGCGGTGTCGAGGGCGCCGAGCGTTTCGTCGAGCGGCGTGTCGGTATCCGGGCGGTGGTGGTAGTAGATGTCGACGTAATCAAGGCCGAGCCGTTCGAGGGACTGATCGAGACTCGCGAGAAGGTATTTGCGCGAGCCGAGGTCGCCGTAGGGACCGTCCCACATGCCCCACCCGGCCTTGGTGGAGATGATCAGCTCATCGCGATGGCCGGCGAAGTCGGACGCGAGGGTTCGGCCGACCCGTTCCTCGGCGCTGCCGGGCGGCGGGCCGTAGTTGTTGGCCAGGTCGAAGTGCGTGCAGCCGTGGTCGAACGCGGTGCGGAGCATGGCCGTGGCGTTCTCGTGCAACGCCGGCTCATCGCGGCCCTTGGTGTCGGTCCCGGCACCGCCGAAGTTGTGCCAACAGCCCAGCGAAATCGCCGGGAGTTTGAGCCCCGTCCGTCCGCACTTGCGGAACCAGTCGTCGGGTTTGTCGTAACGGGCATCAGCTGGTTGGTAATCGGACATCACGGGAAGGGTATGCGCACGAGGTCCGACCGTGAGGGAGGGTGGCCGGCGCAGCCGGCGTCTCGGGCGAGGTCGCTCGATGTTTGTCACGAGTTGCGGGCTGCGCCCGACACCCTCCCTCACGGTCGGGCCTCGTCGGATATCAATCCGCCAACCGCTCAAGCAAGTACGCCTTCAGCTCCGCGACCTTCACGCGCTCTTGCGATTGGTCGTCGCGGTGGCGGACGGTGACGCTGTCGTCGGTTGCCGTGTCGCCGTCGACGGTGACGCAGAACGGGGCGCCGATCTCGTCCATGCGGGCGTAGCGCTTGCCGATGGACTGCTTGGGGTCGTACTCGCAGGTCATGACCTCGCGGAGTTCGCGGTAGATCTCCGTGGCCTTTTCGGGCATGCCGTCCTTGTTGACCAGCGGGAAGATGCCGGCCTTGATCGGGGCGAACTTGGGCTTGAACTTCATGTACACGCCGGACGGCCGGTCCGGGTCGACCGTGTACGCCTCGCACAGCACCACCAGCACCGCACGCGTCAGACCGCTGGCCGGCTCGATGACGTTCGGGATGTACCGGCTCTTCTCCTTCACTTCCTCCGGCGACGCACCTTCGTCCTTCAGACGTAGCTGCTTCTCCTGATCGAAGTACTCCATCTTCGCGCCGCTGTGTTCCTGGTGCTGGGTCAGGTCGAAGCAGCCGCGGTGGGCGATGCCTTCAAGCTCGCCGTACTCGGGGGCGGTGAAGGGGTACTTGTACTCGATGTCGACGGTCATGTTCGAGTAGTGCGAAAGCTCGTCGTCCTCGTGGTCGCGGAAGATCAGGTTGTCGGGGTCGACGCCGAGGGACAGCCACCAGTCCATGCGGGCCTGCTTCCAGAAGTCGTACCACTTGCCGGATTCGTCCGGGTCGCAGAACCACTCCAGCTCCATCTGCTCGAACTCGCGGCTGCGGAAGATGAAGTTCCGCGGTGTCACCTCGTTGCGGAAGGACTTGCCGACCTGCGCGATGCCGAACGGCATCTTCACGCGCGTGGTGTCGACGACGTTCTTGTAGTTGAGGAAGATGCCCTGCGCGGTCTCGGGGCGCAGGTACGCCTTGGCGTCGTCGGACTGGATCGCGCCAACGTAGGTCTGGAACATCAGGTTAAACTCACGCGGCTTTGTGAGCGTGCCGGGCTTCGACGCGTCTGGGCCAATCACCTTCTCCTGCAAGTCTCTTGCGATGTCGACGTAACAGAGAACCGTCTCGGCGCGGATCGCTGTATCGTCTAGAGATTTGCCCTTCGATGCCTTCTTAGCCCGACGAATGAGATCGTCGACCGCTTCATCTCCCTCACACAGCGTCGAGAAGGTCCCAATCTCGGTTCCATCGTTGGCAAATGCGGTGGCGAGAAACAGGTGGTCCGCCCGGTACCGCCGTTTGCTCTCGGTACAATCCACCATCGGATCGCTGAACCCGCCGACGTGGCCGCTGGCTTCCCACGTCTTGGGGTTCTGGATGATGCTGCTGTCCAGGCCGACGATTTGCAGGGGGACGCCATCGGGGCCGATGGGCGGGCACTCGACCATGCAGCGCCACCAGTGGTCGCGAATGTTGTTTTTGAGCAGGACGCCCAGGGGGCCGTAGTCCCAGAAGCCGTTAATGCCGCCGTAGATTTCGGACGCGGGGTAGACGAAGCCGCGCTTTTTGCAGAGCGAGACGATCGGGTCGAGCGGGGACGTGTTGGCGGGTGGCTTGGCCATGGGGTGGGAGGGTAGGAAGTTTCATGAAGAGCCGCGACCGTGAGGGAGCGGAGCCGGCGCACGCCGGCAACTCTCGGCCGTATCGATCGGTCTCGCTTTGAGATGCGGGCTGTGCCCGCTCCGCTTCCTTACGGGCGCGGCTCTTTAGCAACGCAAAAGCCCACGGCTCTTCGCCGTGGGCTTCGTGTTCCGATGACCGACCGGGAACGGCGGCTTACTTCGTACCGGCCGCGTTGATCCGCTTCTGCAGCTGGCTGACCTTGCGGGCGGCGGCGTTCTTGTGAATGACGTTCTTGCTAGCCAAGCGGTCCAGCAGCTTCTCGGCAACGCGGAAATTAGCCTGGGCCTCGTCGGCTTTGCCGGCGGTGATGGCCTCGTCAACCTCGGTCACGGCCTCGCGGATGCGGGCCTTGCGGCTGCGGTTGCGGGCGTTGCGCTCGATGTTCTGACGGATACGCTTCTTGGCGGAGAGAGAGTGGGCCATGGTGTGTCTGCTTTCGGTCGGTCGGGTTGGCAGGGTAGGCGCGGGAAATTCCGTGTTCAAATCAGAAAGCCCACGCCTTTAGGCGTGGGTCGGCTGCGGTGCGATCGTCGCGGCGGACCCACGGCTGAAGCCGTGGGCTTTCCCGCGCTATTTACCCTTGGCTCGGACGTCGGCGAGGCGCTGGCGGACGTCGCGGTAGTTGAAGTCGGTCTGGGCGACGGAGCTGTAGGCCTTGGCGGCGGGTTCGAAGTCGCCGTTTTCCTCCAGCGATCGGCCGTACCAGTACTGCAGGTCCAGGCCGCGGGCGTCGGTCTTGGAGTCAGTTTCTTCGAGCAGCTTGCCGAGCGTGTCGACGGCCTCCTCGACGAAGCCGGCCTCGAGGAACGACTTGCCGAGCATGAGCCGGCTGTCCTTGCGGACTTTGGCGTCAGTCTGGGACTGCTGGAACATCGGGATCGCGTCCATCGCCTCGCCGGTGTCGAAGAGCTTGCGACCGACGTGGTACTTCAGCCCCAGGTCCTGCGGATACGCCTTGGCCATGTCGCGGTAGTGCTCGAGTTCGAGCTTGTCGCGGTCGGCCTTGAAGTCGGCATAGTCCTGCTTGAGGTCTTCGTCGTCGGGGTTGTCCTCGAGCATCTTGCGCATGGTGTGCTCCATGCGCTCGGCCTGTCGGATCTTGATCTGGTTGGCCCGCTGCTTGAAACGGAAGTTGCCGCTGTCCTTGTGGGCCGATTCGAGCAGTTCGAGGGCTTCGTTCTCGAACTTGGAATCGTCGGTCTTGGCCAGCACCTCGGCGTAGGCCATGATCTTGCCCTCGGCCTTGGGGTCGGCTTCGAGGGCGGCCTTGGCCTTGGCCATTTCGCCGGCCATGCCTTCTTCCGTGCGGATGTCCTTGTCGCGTTCGAGGTGCTCCTGCTGTGCGTCGCGGTTGCGGATGGAGTCGACGAAGCTCTCGGCCGACTCGTACTTGCCGGCCTGCATGGTCATGCGGGCGGCGAGGTCCTTTTCCTCGTGGGATAGATCGCCGGATTCGGGCTTCAGGTGACGTGCATAGCTCAGCGCGTCGAGGGCGAGCTTGTAGTTGCCGATCTTGCTGAACACGTCCTTCAGCAAGATGAATTTAGAAAAATCCTGTTTGCCGTCGATGTTGGCCCGCAGGAGGATGGGGCCGATCCAGAGGGCGGTGCCGTAGTAGCCGCCATCGGCGGCGGCCTTGAGCATGGTGGCCATGTAGTCGGTGTTGCCGGGGTCGAACGCGAGCAGCCGTTCGGCGTTGAGCAGCTTGTCCTTGTCGGTCTTACCGCCCTTGTACTTGCCCTTCTCGAACATGCCCATGGGCTTGCCGCCCTTGGCCTTGCGTTGCATCGACACCGACCGCAGGGCCTTGTGAATGTCGAGGTTCTCCGGATCGACCGCGAGGGCGCCCATGTACAGCTCGATCGCGTAGTCCCAGTTGCCCATGCCCGCGACCTTGGCCGCGGAAGCGACGAGCTTTTCGGCCCGCTGCTGCTCGGCCTGGGAAATCTCAGCGTAACCCTCGGGGGCCTGTTCGTCGTTGGTGGGGGTCGGCGTATCGGCCACTTAGGAACCTCGTCAGGGTGAAAGGCGACCGCGAAACACCATCGGCGCCTCGCAGCACACCAACGATAAACCGTCGCGGTGGAGGATTCAATTAACGCCTCTACCGTGCAAGTCCACGCCCCGCCGCACCCACCGATGCCCGTCGCCCTGCCCGAACATCCCGAGAAAGTCCGCGTTATTCTCTACCCGGACCCGCGCCTGAAGAAGGTGTCCGAACCGGTCGCCGACGACGAGTTCGGCCCGCGGCTGCGGACGCTGGTCGAGCGGATGTTCGAGTTGATGCGGGAGCACGAAGGCGTCGGGCTGGCCGCGCCGCAGGTTGGCGTGAACAAACGGCTGTTCGTGATGAACGCCTCGCTCAAGACCGAAAACCCTGACGAGCCGGACCGGGTGTACATCAACCCCGTCCTCAGCGAGCCGGGCGGCGAGAACGAGCCGTTCAAGGAAGGCTGCCTGAGCCTGCCGGAGATCAACGTCAACGTCACCCGCCCCACGGCCCTGCGTATCCAGGCCCGCGACATCGACGGCAATGAGATCAACGAGACCGCCGACGGCTTCATCACCCGCGTCTGGCAACACGAGACCGACCACCTCGACGGCATCCTCATCACGGACAAGATGAGCCCGGTCGAAAAGATGGCGAATCGCCGGAAGCTCAGGGAACTGGAAGCGAGCTTCAAATGAAGATTCGTTTCGTCGGATCGGGGGCGTTCGGTTTGCCCACGTTGCGTGCGCTCGCGGACCGACACGAGATCGTGCAGGTGCTGACGCAGCCGGACAAGCCCGCCGGGCGAGGGAAGAAGCTCACGCCGACGCCGATCGGACAATGGTGCGACGATCACGGGCTGCCGATCGTGCGGACGATGTCGATCAACAGCGAGCCGATGGTCGACGCGGACGTGTTGGTGGTGATCGCGTTCGGGCAGAAGGTCGGGCCGGACGTGACCGACGCGCCGCGGCTCGGGGCGGTGAACCTGCACGCGTCGCTGCTGCCACGCTGGCGCGGGGCGGCACCGATCCACCACGCGATCATGGCCGGCGACACGGTCACGGGAAACTCCGTCATCCGCCTCGCCGAACGCATGGACGCCGGGGCCGTGCTGGGCCAGTCCGAGCGTCCGATCGAGGACACGCACACCACCGGCGACCTGCACGACCTGCTCGCCGAGGACGGGGTCGAGCTGATGCTCGACGTGCTCGACGAACTCGAGTCCGGCACCGCGGAAGAAATCGAACAGGACGAAACGCTGGCCACGCCCGCCGGGAAGTTGAGCCGCGCGGACGCGGTGCTCGACTTCACGCAGGACGCGAAGATCGTCAGCCGCAAGATCAACGGGCTGAGCCCGTGGCCGGGTGTACGCGTGAACATCGCCGGCGAATCCGTCACTCTCCTACGCAGTCGCCCTGCCGCCGGCACCGGCACGCCCGGCACGATCCTCGACAACGGCCACATCGCTTGCGGCACCGGGGCCATCGAAGTTCTCGAACTGCAACCCAGTGGCAAGAAACCCATGCCCCTCGACGCCTACCGCAACGGCCGCGACTGGTCGGGTACCGTCACATAACCGCGTTGCGGGGCAACGCAGCTTCGCACTCGCCTTTCACTTCCGCCTTCCGCTTCACACTTCCGACTTTCCCCATGGACCCCCGCGACTATGCCGTGCTTTCGTTGGATGGACGCGGCCTGCCGTACCTGCCGAAGCAGGCGTTCAAGACCAAGTCGCCGGTGCGGCCCAAGGACCCGCGCGATGCCGCCCTCGGCGACGCGCTCGTCACCGGCGTCATCAAGAACATCGGGCTGCTCGAACACACGATGCAGCACCACACCAAGCGCGTCGAGGTCGATGCCAAGGTTCGGCTCATCCTCTGGGTCGCGCTCTACCAGTTGCTGTTGCTCGATCGCGTGCCGGACCATGCGTTGGTGAACGTTGCGGTCGAGCAGTGCCGCACGCTGAAGGTGCCCAGGGCGTCGGGATTCGTCAACGCCTTGCTGCGCACGGCGATTCGTGACGGCGAGGTACCCCTGCCCGACCGGTCGAGCGTGCGGCAGTACTGCAAGATCGCACTGAGCCATCCGCTCGACTGCGTCGACAAGCTCATCGCCACGGTCGGCCGTGACGGAGCGATCGAGAGCTGCGAACACGACAACCGTGAGCCGCCGATCCTTGTCCGGCTTGTGCAAGGGAAGACACTCGACGACCTCGCGGCGGTCTGCCCAGCGCTGACGCTGGAACCCCACGAGCAGCCCGGCATCGTCGTCGTCACCGGCGGCAAGGTCGCGGACTTCGCCACCATCGCCGACGCGGGTGTGGGCCAGGTACAGGATGCCACCAGTGCCGCGACCGTCGACCATCTCGCGCTCGACCGGCCCGGCTTGCGAATCCTCGACCGTTGCTGCGGCGTTGGCACCAAGACCCGCCAAATCGTCGAGCAAGCCACCGACGCCGACATCCTCGCCACCGACGCCAGCGGTAAACGCGTCCGTACCCTGCGTAAAGCGTTGCCAGGCATCGACGCGGTCCGGCTAGAGTTCATGCGAGATTCACCGCTGGGTGATCGACGGTTCGACCGCATCCTGATTGACGCGCCGTGCAGCAACTCCGGCGTCATGGCCCGGCGTCCCGAAGCTCGGTATCACCAGAGCAAGGACGAGATCGCCAGCGTCGTCGAACTCCAACAAGCCATCCTCGCGGACACTGCCCCGTTCCTCGCGTCCGGAGGTCGGTTGGTTTATGCGACTTGCTCCATCTGGCCGGACGAGAACGATGCCATCGCCGACGCGTTCGCGGCGAGCCATCCGGACTTGCGCGAGGTGGAACGCGTCCACCACCTCCCCGGCGGCACGGGCCCGACCTACCGCGACGGCGGCTTCGTGGCGGTCTTCGAGCGACCCGACTGAACGCGGATTTATCGGACGTTTCTTTAACTTTCCTCGGCGATCGTGCCGATGTGAAGGTTGGTCATGCTTCCCACCGTCCTCACCGTCGTCGCTGTTGCGTTCGTGATGCTGCGTCTGATCGCCAGCGAGCGGCATCATGCCCGGCAGGCGATGTACCAGAAGTTCGTGCAGGAAGCCCCCGCCCTGGCCCGCCGTCACCGTGAAGAGATCGCCCAACGCATCATGCACCAATGAGGCCCAGCGATAAAGGCTCCGGGTTTCGCTTGGGTGAGACAGTCCGTATCATGCGGCAGCTGCCGACGCTTCGTCGGTCGGTCTCAAACCACGGCGAGGTGACCCTTGAACAGTCGGCGCTCCATTTCCTTCCATTCGGTTTTTGTGGTCGCGTTCATCCTCGCCGTCGCGCTGTTCGGCGTCGGGGTTTATCTCGCGGCCAAGAGTCGCGGCTTCGAAATGCTCGCCGCCGGGTCGCTCGCGGTCATCGCCACGCTCATCGGCTGGCAACTCTGTGTCGTGCTCGCCCAGCACGCCACCGGCCAGGCCAAGCGCATCGACGACCAGCTCCTACCCGTCCGCCAGATGCTCGATCGGCTCTACCACGCCCTCCACGAGGTCGGCGAGAAGCAACTGCTCTCCGACCGTGCGAAAGCGCTCGCCTATCGCCAGAACGATCGTGAAGCACTCCGCAAAGCCATCCGCGAGGACATCGACAAGCAGGACTGGGACGCCGCTCTGCGACTGACCGACGACATGGAGAAAGAGTTCGGCTACGCCCAGGAAGCGGCGCAGATCCGCGAGGACGTGATGGCCCGTCGCAACGACCTGCTCCGGCGTCACATCGACGACGGGATCAACACGATCATCCGCCGGGCCGAGAACGAAGACTGGGCCGGTGCTCACGAAGAAGCCGATCGGCTCGCCCGCCTCTACCCCGACGAGCCGGCCGTCAAGCCCTTGCACCGCGACATCGATCAACGCCGCGTGCTGCTCAAGGAGCGCATGCTCACGCAATGGCACACGGCCGTCGACAACGAAGAAACCGACAAGGCCATCGACCTGCTCAAACGGCTCGACGACTACCTGACCCCCGCCGAGGGTGAGCAGTTGCAGGAGAAGGCGCGCGTCCTGTTCAAGAAGAAACTGGCGAACCTCAAGGAACAGTTCGGCGCGGCCGTCCACGAACACCGCTGGTCGCAGGCGATCAGCATCGGCGAGGAAATCATGGCCGAGTTCCCCAACACGCAGATGGCCCACGAGGTGCGCGACCGGATGCCGCAGTTGCGTGACCGGGCCGGCGCGTCGAGCCCGGTCGCGGTATGAAGACACCGGTACGTGTCACCGTCGTGGGCGCCGGTCCGGCCGGATGCATCGCCGCGCTGTGTCTCGCACGCGGCGGGGCTGATGTCACGCTCTTCGAGAAGAAATCGTTTCCGCGCGAAAAGGTCTGTGGCGAGTGCGTCAGCGCACTCGGCCAAGACGTGCTTCGACGGCTCGGGCTCCCCGTCACGGGATGCTCGCTCCAGCGCTGCGTGGTCCAACCCGCCCGCGGTCGACGCATGAACTGGCAGCTTCCCCGGCCGATGCTCGGCGTCACACGGGGTCAACTCGACACGACCCTGCGTAACGCCGCCGTCGATGCCGGGGTCACGGTCAGACAGCCGGCCACGCCTGAAGGTGACTTCGACCACACCGTCATTGCCACCGGCAAGGCCGACCGAAAGCCCACGGGCGACTTCGGGGTCAAAGCCCACTTCGCCGGCGTCGACCTGTCCGACGACGCCGTGCATCTGTTCGGTTGTCGCGGTTGCTATGGGGGGCTCGCACCGGTCGGTGACGGCGTGTGGAACTTCTCCTTCGGCGTTTCGGCTGACCGGCTCAAGGCCGTTCGTGGCGATCGGGATGCGCTACGCCGACAACTCGAAGCGGAGAACCCGGCCCTCGCTTCGGCGATGCGGCATGCCGAGCAGCGTGGCGAATGGCACGCGTCGCCGTTGCCGCGGTACGCGGTGGCGCGAGATTGGCCGGCCCACACATGGCCCGTGGGCAACGCCGCCGCCGCGCTCGAACCGATCGGCGGCGAAGGAATGGGATTGGCCATGCGTAGCGCCGAACTCGCCGCCGACACCATTCTCAACGACCGTTCGCCGGCCGAACTGCGGGCGCGGTACCGTCAGCTTTGGAACCGTCGACGCATCGCGTGCCGGGCCGCCGCGCTGGTGTTGCAGCGGCCGACGCTCGCCCGGATTGCCGCCGCTTGCAGTGTCGAACGAACCCCCATGCAGTCGCCGTTGCTTGCGCTCATGGGTAAAACCGCGTAGCCATCACACGCGCGACGCCAACCTCGTCAGCGCTTCGCCGTCGACCCGCATCGTCGTCCACTCGTCCATCGGCACCGCGCCTTGGGCTTTGTAAAACTCGATGCTCGGCGTGTTCCAGTCCAGCACCGCCCACTCCAGCCGACCACACGCACGCTCGGCCGCGACCTGCGCGACGGCCGTGAGCAGCGCCTTGCCGTAGCCCGCCCCTCGATGCTCGGGCTTGACGTACAGCTCCTCCAGCCAGACCCCCGGCTTGCCGAGCCAGGTGCTGAAGTTGTGGAAGAACAGCGCCAGCCCCACCGCTTCGCCGTCGACGTCGGCGATGAGCACCTCGGCATACGGCCGCTCGCCGAAGAGGTTTTCGCGCAGCTCCGCATCGTCGAACACGCAGTCACCGGCGGCCTTCTCGTACTCGGCGAGCCCGCGGATCAGGGCGGCGATGGCGTCGAAGTCGTCGGGCGTGGCCGGGCGGATCATGCACGCACCGTAGGCGGTGCGACCCGACGGACCGCCGACTTCATCGGCCCGGCATCCAGCATCGTCGTGATCGACGCCGACGCATTGTCGATGTCGATCAGCGGCTCACCGTGCAAAGGCGCAAGCGTCCGCAACGGATCGAGCGACAAGTCCCGCCAATGTTGCAGCACTTTCGCATCGTCCGCCCAATCGCTCGGCGGACGCACCAACGGTTGGTCTCCGTCCGGTTGCATCGGTCCCGGGCGAACCAGCGAATCGCCCGCCAACAACACCCCGCCGAACTCCGGGATGTACAACATCACCGACCCCGGCGAGTGCCCCGGCCAGTGCAACACCTCCACCGGGAACTCCGCCAATACCTCGTGTCCCATCGGGTCCTGCCAGTCGATCTTCAGGTCGGCGATGCGCTGATCCATCTGGTCCCTCGGATGCAGCAGCATCGGCAGCTCGAACTCCTCATGCAGCTGCTTCACCGCATTACCGACCGCCGGCACGTCGGCATGCGATAGCACGCACGCGACCGGCGTGATGCCGTCCTCGATCAACCGCCGCACACCCGGTAGCACATGCGCCAGCGGCGCATCGAAGAGCACGGCCTTGTCGCCGAAGACCAGCGCGTACGAGTTGAACGGCCGAAACGTCGGCCCGGAGATGCAGCCGTACTGCGGCAGCAGAATCAGGCCATCGAGAAGGAGCTGGTTGTGTGGCTGATAGGACTACACGGCATGGTGTACCACGCGACGGCGGCAGCGCGAACGCTCATACGGCGTCGAACTCGTCAGGCGCGGCCGACCCCGACACGCTCAGCCGGCGGAGCATCGAAAACTTCTTGTCCTGGTGACCCTGCATCCGCCGCAGCACGTCGCGGAGGAACCGCACCGCATCGACGATGTAGTCGCCCTTGTTGAGCATGACGCACTCGGCCCGGCTGCTCATGGCGGCGTCGGTTACTTCGCTGCGGGTCGGCAGGCCCTTCTTGGCCAGACTCTCCAGCACCTGCGTCGCCCAGATCACCGGCACGTGCGCCGCCTCGCAGAGCCAGAGGATCTGCTCCTGCACCTCCGACATCCGGTCGAACCCGAACTCCGGCCCCATGTCCCCCCGCGCGACCATCACGCCCACCGGCGGACGACGCAACGCAACCATGAGCAGCTCCGGCAGATGCCGAAACGCCTTCTCGGTCTCGACTTTCAGCACCACGCCGACGTCGGTCGCATCGAGTCGATCCAGTTGCTCGATGAGCGCTTCGACGTCGCGCGGGTAGCGGACGAAACTCATCCCGACCGCGTCGGCATGCTCGGCGACAAACGCCAAATCACTGAGATCCTTCTCGGTCATCGGCGGCAGGTTCAGGTCCGTGTCGGGGAAGTTCAATCCCTTGGCACTGCGGATCTTGACCGACCCCTTACGCGCGCGACGGACCTCCAGCTCAAGCTCATCGGCCGACGCCTTCCGCACGACCGCTTCCATCTCGCCGTCGTCGTACAGCACGCGATCGCAGACACGGACGTCATTGAAGATGGTGGGCAAAGTGCAACCGATGCGGGCCGGCGAGGTGACGTTGCCGGCGTTATCGCGCTCGGGCCCGTGGCCCGCCGTGCAGTGGCGATCGAGGAGGATGACGTCGCCCGGCTGAACGCGGAAGGTCTGCTCGCGCAAGCCGTCGGGCAGGTGGCCGACGGTCGCGGTCTTGCGGACCTGGCCGCGCCGCATGAGTTCGACGTTCGAGCCGACCGGTACCGAGGCGGCCTCCCAGCAGTCGGCCCACGCGCCGTCGTCCTCGACCGCGGTCACCTGCAGATGCACCGGCTTGCCATCCGTCGCGGCCAGGCGCACCCGGTCACCACTGAGCAAGTCGCCCGCGATCGAGTCGAGGCCGGCGATCGGCACGACACTCTCGGCCGCCTGCGGCACGACACCGCTCGCGCTGATCCAGACCCGCGCCGCGTCGATGACCTGACCCGCGTGGGCCGGCGGCTCGAAACGAAGGTTCTTGGCTTGCACCCGCAACGGCCCGGTCCTCGGGTTCGGCCCCGCCAGGTCCATCATCACCTTGCACCGCCGGCCAAGCTCCGACTCGGCCCGCCGCAGGTGATCGATCATGCGCGTCCAGCGCGGCGGGTCGTCCTTCGAGCAGTTGATCCGCATCACGTTCATCCCCGCCTCGACCAGCGCGTGGACAAGGTCGTACCGGTCGGCCGCGTCGCTCGGAACGGTGACCATGATCCGGGTCTCGTCCTCCGGGGCCGTCTCGCCGAAGAGCAGACTGCTGGTTTCCCGCAAGCGGCGTCGACCTTCGTCGAAGTCGACCGGCGGCACTGACTCCGGCAGCGGCGGACCGCCCGACAGACTCCGCAACGCCCGGAGCACCGACCGCAACGTGCTGAGCACATGCGTTTCCATCCGCCCCAGCGAACTCAGGCCAAGGCGGTGCAGATCGAACTGCAACTCGCGGATGTCGAGCTGGCGAACCGCGAGGTAGTGCGCGAGGTTGCGGCCGCTGGACGCCTGTGGCTCGGCGAGCTTCGCCAGCAACGGCGCGTAGTCGGCTTCGACCTTCTCGGCGCGCCGCAGCAATGCCTCGACCGGATCGATCAGGCGGTCGGCGATGTCACGGACGTCCAGGTTCGTGGCGATGCTGTGCATGACAAATCCGCCGATCGTACGGCGGAATCAACACGCCCCGCTCACGCTGCGACATTCTTCTCCCAAGCTTTACGCAACAGATTCCGCAACGTCAGCAGCAGCGGCTCAGGCTCGATGAAGACCTTGGGCGGGCGGAGGTACACCGTGCGGTCGTCGATGAGGCGGAGCGTGCCGGGGGCGCCGGTCAGGGCGGCGCTGGCTTTCTTCGCGTCGGCGACAGCGAGGATAACGTCGGGCTCCTTGCGGTTGATCGAGCTGATGCCGTGGATGGCGGCGAGTAGACGAAGTTCGGTGAGGGCGAAAAGGATTTCGACCTGCCGCGGGATCTCGCCGTTGGCGTCGGTGACGTCCTGCTTGAGTTCGTCGAGCATCGCCAAACTCGTGCAGCGGGACAGGCGTTTGTAGACGTCCATGCGGGCCTTGTCGGAGGCGATGTACGACTTGGGGATGTGGCTGCCGATGCCGATGTCGATGGTCGCTTCGGGCTTGGCTTGGCGCGGTTCGTCCTTGAGTTGCCGGACGGCTTCCTCGAGCAACTGGCAGTACATCTCGTAGCCGACGGCCGCGATATGGCCCGACTGCTCGGCACCGAGGATGTTGCCGGCACCGCGCAGCTCGAGGTCGCGCATGGCAATCTTGAACCCGGCACCGAGGTGCGAGTACTCCTCGATCGCCTTGAGCCGCTTGGCCGCGACGTTGGTCACCGGCCGGTCCGGCGGCAGCAGCAGGTAGCAGTACGCCCGGTGCTTGTACCGCCCAACCCGGCCGCGCAGCTGGTGCAACTCGCTCAAGCCGAAGCGATCGGCGTGGTTGATGATGATCGTGTTGGCGTTGGGGATGTCGAGGCCGGACTCGATGATCGTCGTCGCCACCAGCACGTCGGCCTCGTGGCGGATGAACGAGGTCATCACTTTCTCCAACTCGCCGTCGGCCATCTGTCCGTGGCCGTAGATCACCCGCGCGTCCGGCACCAACGCCTTGACCTTCGCGGTGATCGTCTCGATGTCGGTCACGCGGTTGTGCAGGAAAAACACCTGGCCCTCGCGTTGCAGTTCGCGCTGGATGGCGAGCTTGATCCGTTCTTCGTCGTAGGCGAGGACTTCGGTGACGATGGAGCGTCGGTCGCGCGGGGCGGTGGTGAGCGAGGAGATGTCGCGCACGCCGACCATCGACATGTGCAGCGTTCGCGGGATCGGCGTGGCGGACATGGTCAGCACGTCGACCTGGCTGCGCATCTGCTTGAGGCGTTCCTTGTGCGTGACGCCGAAGCGTTGCTCCTCGTCGACGACGACAAGGCCGAGGTCGGCAAACTCGACGTCCTTGGAGAGCAACCGGTGGGTGCCGATGATGATGTCGACCTCGCCCTTCTTCAGGCGTTTGAGCACGTCGTTGGCTTCTGCCTTGGTCTTGTAGCGCGAGATGGATTCGATCGCGAAGGGGTAGTCGGCGAAGCGTTCGCGGAAGGATCGTTCGTGCTGCTCGGCGAGGACGGTGGTGGGCACGAGCACCGCGACCTGCCGGCCGAACTCGACGGCCTTGAACGCCGCCCGCATCGACAGTTCGGTCTTGCCGTAACCGACGTCGCCGCAGAGCAGCCGGTCCATCGGGCGCGGCAACGTCATGTCCTGCTTGATCTCGTCGGCCGCGGTGAGCTGGTCGTCGGTCTCGTCGTAGGGGAACTCGGCCTCGAACTCGCGCTGCCATTCGGTGTCCGGCGGGAAGGCCGTCCCGGCTTCCGCCGCCCGCGCCGCCTGCACCTCCAGCAGGTCCGACGCCATGTCCATGACCGCCTCGGCGACCTTGTCCTTCTGCTTCTCCCACGACCCGCTGCCGAGCTTGGAGAGGTTCGGATGCCCGCCCGGACCGCCGACGTACTTCTGGATCAGGCTGATGCGACTCGCGGGGACGTACAGCTGGCCGTCCTCGGCGAAGCGGAGGGTGAGGTATTCCTCGGTCTTGCCGTCGCGGTCCATGGTGGTCATGCCGGTGAACTTGGCAATGCCGTGGGCGACGTGGACAACGTAGTCACCGACGTTGAGATCGAGGAACGAATCGACCGCCTTGCCGGCCGCGACCTTCTTCACCCGGCGGCGTTTCTCGAAGCGGTTGAACAGCTCGTGATGCCCGAGCAGCGCGAGCGGCATCTCACCCGAATCCCGCAGTTCTTCCCCGAAAATGAACCCGCGGTGCAGGTAGCCCAGCGGCGTGTCGATCTTCTTGCTCAGCCCTTTGTGCTCGAGGTCGAGAAGTTCGATGAAGCGTTTGCGTTCGGCTTCGTTGGAACAGAACACCGCGACGTCGTTCGTCTCGGCGAGGTCCTTCAACTCTGACAGCGCCGCCTTGGCGTGGGTCTCGAAACGGGTCAGCGACCGCACCGGCAACTTCACGCGCTTCGGGTCAAGGTGGCCGACGAGCGTGACGGGGTTGTCTTTCTGCTCGAACGGCGAGAGTTGGACGATGCGGTACGGCTGTGCGTTGTCGAGGACGGCCTTGAGCGGATACACGCCGCGCTGATCCGGCAGGCGATCGAGGTAGCTCTTGCCCTGCTCGGCGATCTCCAACGGATCGACCAGCACTACCGCCGCGTCCTTGGGCAGGTACTTCAAGAAGCTGCAGCCGTCACCGCTCTGCGAGAGGTCGCCCTTGAGGTCAACGAGTTCGATGCTGTTGAGCTTTTCGCCGGAGCCGAGCGAGTCGAGATCGAAGGTGGTGACCTTGTCGATTTGGTCACCGAAGAAGTCGACACGCACCGGCAGGCCGATGACCTCGTCGCCGTTGGGCAAACGTTGTTCGCCCGGGAGGTAGAGGTCGACGATGCCGCCGCGGACGGCGAAGTCGCCGGGGACTTCGACGGCGTCGAGGCGGTTGTAGCCGTGGTCGGCGAGCCAGACGATCAGCTTCTCGATCTCAAGCTCCATCCCGTCGGCGACACGGAAGTGCAGGTGCTTGAGGGTCGTCGCGTCGGGGACCTGCTGCATGATCGCCGGGATCGGGGCGATGGCACAGGTGCCCTTGCCGCTCTGCCAACGCATCACCGTCTGCAACCGGTCGGCGACAAGTTCTTCCGACGCACTACCCAGCGACCCGGACATCGACAACGCCGGCAGCACGTCCGGCCGGGCGTCGTTCGTGAACAACGCCACGTCGTCGGCAAGATCGTCCGCCTCGTCCCCGTGCCCACAGATCACCAGCGTCGGTACCTTCCGGTTCCGCAGCGCCGCCACCACTGCTGCAGTGCTGCTACCCCACAACCCGCTCGCCGCCACGTCCAACCCCGCCTCCACGGCCTCGGCGACTTCGATCAGCGCATCAGCGACCATCAGACGACGGACGGCGGAGGGGGGCACAGTCGGCATTGTCAGACGGTAGGAAATGACGAATGACGAGTTCCCGAATGACGAATGAAATCCGAAGGCCGAATGACGAAGGTTCGGATTTCGTCATTGGTCATTCATTCGTCATTCGGGAACTCGTCATTCGGGTTTTACTTATGGCTGTCGCTGTGCTGGATCGCGTCCCGGTACTCCGTCGGCGACATGTGTGTGTAGCGGCGGAACACTCTGACAAACGCCGCGTGACTGGCGAAGCCGAGATCGAGCATGATCTGTTTGATCGGATCGTCGGTGGTGCGCAGGCGTTTGCGGGCTTCCTGGACGCGCATCTCGACGAGGTAGCGATGCGGCGGAACGCCGAACCGGCGGGTGAAAATGCGAGTGAGGTGTTCGCGGCTCACGTCGTTCCGCTCGGCCAACTCGGCCACCGTCCACGAACGGCGCAGATCATCGCGGATCATCACCTCGACCGCCTCGGCCAGATCGTTAACCCCGCCGTCGCGCTCGGCCTTCTCGGAGACATCGACAAGCGTGAGCAGGACATCGCTGACGAGCCGGGCCGCCTGACCGGCGGAGACGTCGACGACGTGATCGTCCCGGTCGGCGAGCTTGAGCAAACGTTTGACGATGAGCGACTCGGTGCCGATCGAAAAAACGTGGCCGTAGGTTTCCATGATGCCGAGCGCCGAGGCAAGGGCGGCCTCGCCGCGGAAGATGAAGCCGAGGAAGTGGTATTCGCCGCGATGGCTGGGGTGGTAGCCCTCCCAGAAGCCGTCGCCATCCTGGACAAGCCGGAAGGTCGCATCGCCGGGGCGGAGGGGTCGGCGCGGGCCGGCCAGTTCCGGGCTCCACGCCCCGCCGGCCGAAAGTGCAACTTTGAGCACGACATGGCCCGGCATGTCGAGCTGGGGAACATCGACGACGTTGTAGCTGGCGTTGGTGGCGATGCCACGACCGACGTAGTACGGCACCGGCAACCCCGGCACCCGCTCGGCGACACGGAACCAACCGAAATCCTCCATGCGGTAGGACCGATGCCCCCGCGCCCGGCTGGGTTTGTTGAACGTATCCGCCATCAGGCCTCCTCACGAACAGGGTCACACACGGACAAAGCGTGGCACGAATGTGCTGTTATTGCAAGTTCCAACGACCGCGAGCCGGATCACATTTACCCGATCTTTCCTCCGGCCACCTGAAGACGATGTCGCGACAGAGATGAAAAGCAAGGGCGACCCGGCGGCTAGAATCGACCGATGGACGCGAACTCTGCCACGAAACCGCCGCGCTCGTTGCACATCCTCGCTTGGACCACACTTCTTTGTGCCCTGCCGTTGATCTCAATCGGCGGGTTGGTCACCTCGACAGGCGCGGGGATGGCGGTGCCGGACTGGCCCAACAGCTTCGGGTACAACATGTTCGCCTTGCCCTGGGGGCAATGGCTCGGGGCCGGATCGTACGAGTCAGGCGTTTTTCAGGAACACACCCACCGTCTGCTCGGCACCGTCGTCGGGCTGACGGCGATCGTTCTTTGTGCGTTGGCTTGGTGGCGCGGCACCCGAATCCTTGCCATCCTCGCGACCGTTCTCTTGCTGACGATCATCGTCCAGGGACTCATGGGCGGCTTCCGTGTCACCGAAAACTCCGTACTGCTTTCGTTCATCCACGGCGTCTTCGGCCAGATCGTCTTTGCACTCACCGCCGTGATGGTGTTGATGACCGGCCGTTGGTGGTGGACGGCACAACGAAAAACCGACGGCACATGGCTCGTCCGTCTCGGCACGGCGGGCGTCGCGTTGGTCGTGCTCCAACTCCTGCTCGGGGCGGCCATGCGACACGACACCGAACGCAACCACGTCACCGGGGCCGGGGCAGGTTTGGCAATCCCGGACTGGCCGTTGCACTACGGACGGGTCCTCCCGCCGATGGGAGACGATGCCCTAGCCGCGGCCAACGCGCAGCGGGCTGAGATGGACCTGCCCCCCACGACCGCCCACCACGTCGGCGTTCACTTCGCACACCGGATCGGGGCGTATCTCACGGCGGGTGTGCTGGTCGCCTTCGCCATCGTCGCACTGCGCCACGGGCATAAAATCGGCGGCGTCATCGGCGTGCTGGTGTTGCTCCAACTCACGCTCGGCATCCTCACCGTCGTCTACCGAAAACCCGCCGACATCGCCACGACCCACCAAGCCATCGGTGCCATCCTCCTCGCGGTCACCACCGTTGCGGCCCTGGGTATGTGGCGGGTGTATCGGACGGTCGACGTTCGCGAGAATGTGCCGTTGACCTCAACCCCCGCCCCCGCCTGAACGCACTACCATGACCCTCTTGGACACCGCCGCCATTCCGATCAGCGACGAGACGCCACGCCGGCGAACCCGGGCGGCGTCGTGGAGCGCGCTGACCAAGCCACGGCTCAACCTGCTGGTGCTCATCACCGCGGCGGCCGGGTTCTACTTCGCCGGCGGCACCGACTGGCTAGTGGCGTTGCACTTGCTCATCGGCACCGCCGCGACCGCGGCGTCGGCGTCCGTGCTCAACCAACTCTGGGAACGGGATATCGACGCACTCATGCCACGCACCAAGCGTCGCCCCCTGCCCAACGGCGAAATCGCACCACGCGAAGCGTTGCTCGGCGGGCTGTTGCTCGGCATCGGCGGCACCGTGTATCTCGCGTTATTGGTGAACATCCTCACCGCCGGCCTCGCGTTGGCGACGGTTTTGCTGTACGTCCTGATCTACACGCCGCTCAAAACGCGGACGACGTGGTGTACGCTGGTCGGTGCGATTCCAGGGGCAGTGCCGCCGGTCATGGGCGTCACCGCCGCGACGAGTGCGATCAACCTCCACGCGCTGTCGGTCTTCGCTTTGCTCTTCGCTTGGCAGATGCCCCACTTCTGGGGACTGGCGATCATGTACCGGCGTGACTACGCAGCGGCGGGCATGAAGATGTTGCCCGTTGTCGACGGACCCGTACTGAAACGCACGGTGCGGTCGATCATCGTTTGGTCCGTCGTGTTGCTCGTCGCCGGGCTGTTGCCGTGGTTCCTCGGGCAGACGGTCGGCATCTACCTCGCACCCGCAGCGCTGCTTGGCGGCGTGATGCTCGCGGCCGGCTTCAACGTCGCGGCCTCCCCCCAACGCCGCGAAGCGCGCGTGCTGTTTCTCACGAGCATCGTCTACCTGCCGATCATGCTGCTGTTGATGCTCGCGTCGGTGGAATGAAACCATGAAGCCTCCCCCCCTGCTAGGCCTGCACCACATCACCGCCATCACCGGTGACGCCCAGGCCAACCTCGACTTCTACACGCAAACCCTCGGCCTCACGCTGGTGAAGGTCACCGTCAACTTCGACGACCCCGGCAGCTACCACTTCTACTACGGCGACGAGACTGGCTCGCCCGGGAGCATCGTGACATTCTTCGCTTGGCCCCGCGCCAAGTCCGGCGTGGTCGGCAAGGGGCAGCCAACTGGGTTCAAACTGTCAACGCCTCAGACAACGACAGAACGTGACATCGATGGCATTGCAGTTGACGCCTCAGTAGCGAGACCCGCGCGGTTGTTGCACGCAGACTTGCAGTCGGCAAATGTCGACGCGAGCAACGCATTTGCGACCGAACAACTTGGCCTAACCGACAACGAAGGCGATTCAAACGGAACCTGCTACTTCCTCAGCGACGACCAGACGATATCTATCACGGACTATGGTCGAGTTCCCGGTCGGCTCGGTGCCGGCGTCATCCATCACATCGCCTTCCGCACCGAGAATCCCGAGACACAACGGCATTGGCGTGATCACCTTCTCGGCCACGGTGTGAACGTCTCGCCCGTCATGGACCGCGACTACTTCACGTCGATCTACTTCCGCGAGCCGGGCGGTGTGCTCTTCGAGATCGCCACCGACGGCCCCGGCTTCGGCGTCGACGAGGACGAGCCGGGCACGACGCTCAAGCTCCCCACGATGTATGAGCCGCAACGGGAAAAGATCGAAGCGGTGCTCCCAACAATCACACTGCCCAACGGCAAAACGCTGCCGTAGGTGGGGCCTACGGCGAATCGACCTGCACTTTCGCCGCGGCGGCGGTGCCGAGCGTGATGCGTTTGCGGCCGACCTTCACCACGACCGCCTCGGCCTCGGCCTCCCGCTCGGTAACTTCCAGCCCGACGCCCGGAGTCAGCCCGCTTCGCTCGAGAAATCGCAGAAACTCCGCCGACTGGTCCAGCACCCGCGCCACGACCAACGGTTGATCGATCAAGCAGTCGGCCAAGGTCTCGACCGGCTTCGACCGTTCAGGTCGTCGGCCGTCGGTGGGCTTGGGGATCGGGTCGCCGTGCGGGTCGGTTTCGGGCCGGCCCAGCAGCTTGTCGATGCGTTCGAGGAGTTTTTCGCTAACGGCGTGTTCGAGAACCTCGGCCTCGTCGTGGACCTCCGACCAGTCGTAACCGAGCACCTCGACCAAGAACTGCTCGACCAGCCGGTGCCGCCGCAGGACGCCCCGGGCGAGTTTCGCCCCGGCGGTGGTGAGCTTCACGCCTTCCCGCGGCTCGTAGTTCAACAGCCCCGCCTCGGCCAGCGACTTCACCATCGTCGTCGCCGTCCCCGGCGTCACGCCCACCGCCGACGCAAGCACCCCCATCGCGACCAGCGGACCGCCCCCGCCCTCCCGCTCGGCGAGGTACACCTGCTTGAGATAATCCTCCACGGTCGTCGAGGCCATGCCGACAACATCTTGACTTGATCGCCGGCGATGTCTACTTTGATTAGTCAAAGTTTGGAGAACCATATATGAATCAACCGTGGGTTTGGAAGGTGCTGGGACTGGTCGTGTTTCTTGCGGGCATGATCGGCTGCAACGGCGACGAGCAGGCGAGCGATGACGGCAAGTACACGATCGTCGCGACCGTCGGCATGGTCGGCGACATCGCCCGCAACGTCGCCGGCGAACACGCCCATGTCACCGTGCTCATGGGCGAGGGCACCGACCCACACCTGTACCGGGCGACCTCCGACGACGCTAAGGCACTCAAGAACGCCGACGTCGTTTTCTACAACGGCCTGCTGCTCGAAGGGAAGATGGCCGAGCTGCTCGAGCAGGCGGCCGGCGACAAGCCGACCATCGCCGTCGCGGAAGTGGTGTCCGAAGATCGGCTCCTCGGCGACGACCCGCACATCTGGATGGACCCGCAGCTCTGGACTGCGGCGATCGACGCGGTCGAAGCCACGCTCATCGCCCACGACGCTAGCAACACCGACGCCTACCGCGCGAACGCCGAGGCCTACCGCGCCGAGGTCGCCGCGCTCGGCGAGTATGGGACGCGCACCCTCGCGACCATCCCCACCGACCGGCGGATCATGATCACGTCGCACGACGCGTTCCAGTACTTCGGGCGAGCGTTCGACTTGGAAGTCCGCGGCGTTCAGGGTCTTTCGACCGAATCCGAGGCCGGCTTGCAGCAGGTCAACGCGTTGGTCGACCTGATCGTCGAGCAACAGATTCAGGCGGTGTTCGTCGAAACGAGCGTGCCACAGAAGAGCATCGAAGCGTTGATCAACGGCGCGAAGTCGCGCGGCCACGATGTCGTCATCGGCGGCTCGCTTTTCAGCGACGCGATGGGCTCAGCCAGCACTTACGAGGGCACCTACGTCGGCATGCTCGACCACAACATCACGACCGTCACCCGCGCCCTCGGCGGCGAAGCGCCCGCAGAAGGTTTGAACGGAAAGCTCAGCCAGAATGGTGACTAACGGCAAGCCGCTCGGCAGCGAGCACAGCCCCGACGCGGCCCTGTCGATCCACGACATGACCGTCGCCTACGACCGCAAGCCGGTGCTCTGGGACGTGGACCTCGACGTGCCCGACGGCAAGCTCATCGGCATTGTCGGCCCCAACGGCGCCGGCAAGTCGACGCTGATCAAGGCCGCGATCGACCTGGTGCCGCGGGCGTCGGGGAAGGTGCGCATCTTCGGCCAGCCGTACGCGAAAGTGCGCAAGCGTGTCGCCTACGTGCCGCAGCGCGAGAGCGTCGATTGGGACTTTCCGGTCAGCGCGTTGGACGTGGTGACGATGGGCCGGTACGGGCGGATCGGTTGGGTGATACCGGTGACGCGCAAGCACCGCGCCGCCGCCCGTGAAGCCCTCGACCGCGTCGGCATCGCCGACCTCGCCGACCGGCAGATCAGCCAACTCTCCGGCGGTCAGCAGCAACGCACCTTCCTCGCCCGTGCCTTGGTGCAGGAGGCCGACCTGTACCTGATGGACGAACCCTTCGCCGCCGTCGACGCGGCAACGGAGCGTGCGATCGTCGCCATCCTCCAGGACCTGCGCGCTGCCGGGAAGACCGTGCTGGTCGTACACCACGACCTGCAGACGGTGCAGCAGTACTTCGACCACGTCATCCTGATGAACATGCGGATCGTCGCCCACGGGCCGGTCGATGAGACATTCACGAACGAGAACCTGCAGAAGACCTACGGCGGCAAGCTAACGCTCCTCGCCGAGGCCGCCGAGGCGATGCAGCGGATCACGAAGACGCCATGAGTGACCCTTCCGTCATCCCGAGCGCAGCCGAGGGATCTGGCCGCGGAGGCCGAGCGTTCTATTCAGCCGGCTGGCTTTCGAGGCTAGACCCCTCGGTTGCGCTCGGGATGACAAGAAGGCGAGGTGCGCCGTGCTGACCCTCGCCACCTTCGACGCCTGGCTGCGTGTCCTCACGCTGCAGGATCACAACACGCGGATCGTCGTGCTCGGCACGGTGTTGCTCGGCATCGCGTCAGGGGTGGTCGGATCGTTCACGTTGCTACGCAAACGGGCGCTCATGGGCGACGCGTTGGCGCATGCGACATTGCCGGGGATCGCCATGGCGTTCCTGCTAGCGACGGCGATGGGGGTCGGGGCCAAATCGCTGCCAATCCTGTTGCTGGGCGCGACCATCACCGGCGTGCTCGGCGTCGGCGTCATCCTCGTGCTCACCGCCCACACACCGCTCAAGCAGGACACCGCGCTGGGCGTGGTGCTTTCGGTGTTCTTCGGGGCGGGGATCGCGCTGCTGAGCATCGTGCAACAGCTCGGCACCGGCAGTGCCGCCGGGCTCGAGTCGTTCATCTACGGCAAAACCGCGAGCATGGTTCCGGCCGACGTGGCGATCATCGCCGGGGTCGGCATCGTTTCGCTGGTCGTGTGCGGACTGCTGTTCAAGGAGTTCAAGCTGCTGTGCTTCGACCCCGCATTCGCCAAGTCGACCGGCTGGCCCGTCGTCGGGCTGGACGTGCTGATGATGGCGCTGGTGACGGGCGTGACCGTCGCCGGGCTGCAGGCCGTCGGGCTGATCCTCGTGATCGCGCTGCTGATCATCCCCGCGGCAGCGGCGCGATTCTGGACCGATCGGCTCGGGGCGATGGCCGTCATCGCCGCGATCATCGGCGGCGTGAGCGCGCTCATCGGCACGATCGCGTCGGCCGCCCTGCCCCGCCTGCCCTCTGGCGCGATGATTGTGATTGCCGCAGCCGTGGTCTTCGGGGTGAGCATGCTGCTCGGCTTCCGGCACGGTGTCGTGCCGAGAATGCTGCGTCAGCGTGAACTCAAACGCAACGTCGCCAAGCAGCACCTGCTCCGCGCGGCGTTTGAAGTCCTCGAAGGCCGACCCCTTGGCGAGCCGATCGCGCTCACCGACCTGCAGCCGCGACGGAGTTGGAACCTGGGCCGACTGCGGGCCAGCGCCCGCTGGGCCGAGCGCGCCGGGCAGGTCGTTTTCGACAACGGCCACATGCGCCTCACCGACCGCGGCCAACGCGACGCCGAACGGTTCGTCCGCAATCACCGTTTGTGGGAAACTTACCTGATCAACTTCGCCGACATCGCCCCGAGCCACGTCGACCGTGACGCCGACATGATCGAACACGTCCTCGACGCGGACATGATCGCCGAACTCGAACGGCTGGTCGAAGCGAACGATCGGCTGGCGAGCCCACACGAGATTGCAGAAGCGACGGAGGTGCAGAGATGACTGCACTTTTCCCCTCCGTCGCTCTCCCCCTCGCCGCCTTCGACCTCCACATCGACGGCTGGACCATCGCGGTCGGGGCGATGTGCGCGGTATCTTGCACGTTGGTCGGTGTGTTCCTCGTGCTGCGGCGGATGAGCATGATGGGCGACGCGATCAGCCATGCGATTTTGCCGGGGTTGGCCGCGGCGTTTCTCATCAGCGGCGAGCGATCGAGCCTGACGATGTTCATCGGTGCCGCGGCGGCGGGTGTTCTCACGGCGTTGCTCGTCGAGTGGGTGCGCGGCGCAGGCAAGGTCGACGAGGGTGCGAGCATCGGCGTGGTGTTCACCGCGCTGTTCGCGATCGGCCTGGTGATGATCGTGCAGGCGGCGGACGCGGTGGACCTCGACCCGGGCTGCGTGCTCTACGGGCTGCTGGAGTTCACGCCGCTCTCGACGGTGCCACTGCTGGGGATCGACGTGCCCCGGGCCGCATTGCCGCTGGGGATCATGCTCGTGCTCAACACCGCCTTCGTGTTAGTGTTTTACAAGGAACTCAAGCTCACGAGCTTCGACCCGGCGCTGGCCGACACGCTCGGCTTTCGCAGCGGACTGATGCACTACGCGCTAATGACGCTGGTCGCAGCCACGGCCGTCGCGTCGTTCGAGGCGGTCGGAAACATCCTCGTCGTCGCGGTGCTGATCGTCCCGGCCGCCGCGGCGAGCATGCTCACCGACCGGCTGCCCCGGCTCATCGCCATCGCCGTGCTCGTCGCGATCGGGGCGGCGGCGCTGGGCCATCTCTCGGCGATGTGGATCCCCGCGGCGTTCGGGTACAAGAGCGTCTCGTCGGCGGCGATGATGGCCGTGGCGACGGGTGTGTTCTTCGCCGCGGCGGTACTCTTCGGGCCGCGCCGCGGGTTGGTGTCCAAGCTCTACCACCGCACCGCCCTCTCGCTGCGCATCGCGCGGGAGGATGTGCTGACCCGCCTGTACCGCGGCGATGAGCAGTCCCGTGAGATCCCGATGGAACCGATGGGCCCGCTCACGAGCCGACTGGTCTACGGCCGACTCCGACGCGACGGACTGCTCGCCACCGATGAGCTTGCCCTGACCAAGAACGGCCGCTCGCAGGCGGCGGACCTGATCCGCTCGCATCGATTGTGGGAGACGTACCTCGAGCAGAACGCCGACCTGCCGCCGGGCCATGTGCATTACTCCGCCGAGCGTCTCGAACACGCGATCGATGCGGAGTTGCAGGCGGAGCTCGACGCCGAGGTCGGCACGCCGGCCGTCGATCCGCACGGCCGCAAGATTCCGCGCGAGCAAGGTGCTTCGTCGTAGGGCAGGCAGTGCCTGCCCTACATTATCGGATGCACTGGACCGCCAAGTGGATCGCGCTTCCCGATGCCGAGCCGGACGTGGTGGTCGAGTATCGGCTCGATTGCGACCGGCACATCGACACGCTGCACGTCTCGGCCGATCAGCGTTTCGTCCTGTTCGCCGACGACGTCGAGATCGCGCGAGGGCCGACGCGTGGGACGGTCGATCGCTGGTCGTACAACACGGTGCGTGTTGGTCGAGAGGTGCATGCACTGCGGGCGATCGTTTGGTCGCTGCGAGACGAGGTCGCGCCACAGGCGCAGCAGACGTTTCGGCATGGTTTCGTTTTGCAGGCTGACGGCTGTGACACGGGCAGCGCCGACTGGCAGGCGCGTCGGCTCAACGGTTACACGTTCTCGCCGATGTCGGCACCGTACTCGGTCACGTTCCCCGGCGGGTTGGAGCGGTTCGACGCGACGACGGCGGACGGGCCGTGGAAACCGGTCGAGGCTTGGGCGGAGGCGGGAGCGCCGCTGGGCCGTTGGGGTGAGCGGGGAGCGCCGACGCTTGTGCCGGACCCGTTGCCGCCGATGCTGCAAGTGCCGTGGACGCGGCAGATCGTCCGACACGTCGACGACCGGGCCGACGACGAGCCGTTCGAGTCTTCCGACGAGACCGCGAGGTGGCAGGCGTTGATCGATGACGCCGTACCGATGACCGTCCCGCCCCACTCTCGCGTTCGCTTGCTTCTCGACCTCGGCGACTACGTCTGCGGCTACGACCGCACCATCGCCACCGGGCTCGGAGCCCGCGTCGACATCGGCTGGCAGGAAGCGCTCATCAATCCCACCGACCAAGCCAAGCGTCATCGCGACAATGTCACCGGCATGCAGTTTCGCGGCCGTTGGCAGGCGCTGCGCCTCGGCGCAGAGTCGGTCACGCACCAGACGCTCTGGTGGAGTGCCGGTCGGTATCGGTGCGTCGTGATCGAAACCGCCGACGCCCCGGCCACGATCGAGTCGCTCGGCATCATTGAAACGCGCTACCCGCTCGAGCTGCGCAGCACGCAAACCGTCCGCCCGGACATCGACGCGACGTTTCCGATGTGCTTCCGCGCACTGCAGATGTGCGCCCACGAGACGTACATGGACTGCCCGCACTACGAGCAGATGCAGTACGTCGGCGACACGCGTATTCAAGCCTTGGTCAGCTACGCGTGCACCGGCGACGATCGCTTGGCCCGACATGCGCTGCGGATGTTCGCGCGATCGGTCACACCGGACGGGTTGGTCCGCGCGCGGTTTCCCGATCGGGACGAGCAAGTCATCCCGCAGTTTTCGTTGTTCTACATCGGGATGCTGCACGACTTTCTGATGTGGCGTGACGAGCCGGCGCTGGTGCGTGAGTGCATGCCGACGGTGCGCGGGGTGTGCGAGCGCTTCCTCGCGAACCTTCGGCACGACGGGCTCGTCGATTGGCCGAGTGGTTGGAACTGGGTTGATTGGGTGAGTGCGTGGCCGACGGGCAACCCACCGGGCGCGGCCGGCGGTTCGCTCAGCGGTATCAACCAGTGGCAACTCGTCTACATCCTCGGCCTTGCGGCGGACCTCGAACGCTTCGTCGGTGAAGACGCCCTGGCCGACCGGCTCGACCGACACGCCGCCACCCTCTCGGCCGTCATCGACGCGACCTATTGGGACGAATCCGTCGGCGGCTGGGCCGACACGATCAAGCACGACAGTTTCTCCGAACACGCCCAGTGCTATGCGATCCTCAGCAGCCGGACCGATCGCGAGAAGTCCGAACGGGCCGGACGGTTGCTCGATCCGAGCGACCGCGAAATCCACCGTGGGACGTTCTACTTCATGCACTACGTGTTCGAGGCGTTGCATGCACTGGGCCGCGGCGGCGAGGTGCTGGATCGGCTCGCGCCTTGGCCGGCGATGCGCGAGCTGGGCCTACGCACGACCGCCGAGCGGCCCGAGCCGACCCGTAGCGACTGCCACGCATGGAGCGCGCATCCGCTGCTCCACGTGCATACGACTCTCGCCGGTGTCCGCCCCGCCGCCCCGAGGTTCGCGGAGGTTTCGATCAACCCGAAGGTGGTCAACATCGACGTTCGCATGATGCACCCGCGCGGCGAGATCGCGATGAAGGTCGATGACAGTGACGTGGTCGTCGAACTGCCCGATGGCGTGTCACGGGTGTAGCACACTGCCGATCAACTCCGCGGCGAGGCGCAGCTCGTCGCGACTGATGCTGTGCGGCTTGCCGGGATAACGCTCCACTTGCATGTCGGCGGTCAGGTCGCGCAGCACCTCGGCGGTCACTTCCACCCGGTTAAACGGCACATGCGGATCCGGATCGCCGGTGGTGAGTAGCACCGGGGTGCCCGCAAGATCGCCGGTGTAGGGCGTAAGAGTTTCGCCGATGAGCCCGCCGGTGAAAGCGACCACCCCGGCGTACCGGCGCGGCCTGGTCGCCGCGTACTCACACGCCAAGCACGCCCCCTGTGAAAACCCGAGCAGCACCGTGCGCTCGACCGTCAAGTTCGCGAGCAGCCGATCCACCGCCGCCAACGCCGAGGTCGCCCACGGCTCGTTCTGCTCGCGGGGCTTCATGAAGCCGTGCGGGTACCACGTGTAGTCGTGAGCCTGCGGTGCCAGCACGGCAACGTCGTGTGCATCGGGGAGGCCGTCGAGCAGTTGGGGGGTGAGGGTGAGCAGGTCGCGTGCACTGCCGCCTCGACCGTGGAGTACCACGATCGCCGCCCGGACCGGTGCATTGCTTTTCGACGGATCGGCGTTGGCGGTGAACACCTCGATGTCTGCGTGCGGATCCTCCATCACGGTTGCATTGTGCACCAAAGCCGACCCCGCACGCCACCCCGAATGACCTACGCCGTGACAATCCGCCGTCGTGACTGCGCGCAGTCATGACGTCATGCAGTCACACATAACGACTTGGCTGTTTGACTGCATGACTACACGCCGTTACGCGCCGCTTGACCGCTCGACGGGGCGGAAGATTGTGACGACTTTCGCTGGCGTGTTCGGCGGCGGATCGCCGATAGGTAGTTCCATGATCATCGCCGTTGTGAACCAGAAGGGCGGAGCGGGCAAGACGACGCTCGCGGTGCACCTTGCGTGCTGGCTCGCCGACCAGGGCAAGCGGGTCGCGTTCGCCGACGCCGACCCGCAACAGTCGGCCAAGCTTTGGCTCGCCGGGGCCGCCCCGGACATGCCGGTGCTCTCGCCCGACGACGGCGAGGAGGTCCACGCCGCCCTGACCCAGCTCGACAGCACGTTCGACGCGGTCATCTGCGACGCACCCCCCCGGCTCAACGACACGACCCGCGTGCTGATGTACATGGCCGACTCGATCCTCATCCCCGTCACGCCCAGCACCGTCGACCTGCGTGCCACGCTCCAGGCCAAGCAACAGCTCGACCTCGTGCAGGCGGCCCGCGAGGAGGACGGCGTGTCCCGCGCCGAGGTGCGTCTGGTGATCAACCGCGTCCGCGCTCAAACGGAGTTGAGCAAGGCGGTGATCGCGGTGCTCAAGGGATTGGAGATCCCGGTCGCCCGCCAAACGTTGGGCCTGCGTGATGCATTCGCGCGAGCCTGCACGGAAGACACGGTCGTGACACGGATGTCACGGCTCAAGTCCGCCAAGCAGGCGTCGGAGGAGATGGAGAAACTGATCGCCGAGGTCATGACGCCGGCGGAGCCGGGCGTGACGTTGGCGAGTTTGAAGGAAGCGGCGTGAGTGTGGTGCGCCCCAGCGCGGCGGAGCCGCGACGCACCCTTTGACACAATCAACCCACTGGAGACCCGAAGTGAAACAAACGACAGCCGACAAGATGCTCGCCAGCCTGCGCCGCGGTGCCGATGCGACGCCCGATGCGCTCAAGCGCCTGGGCGTGGACCCGGCGGTGAAGGCCGAGCCAAAACCCGAGCCGAAAGTTGAAGCCAAGCCGGAGCCCAAACCCGAGCCGGTGAAGCGTGAAGTGGCTGAAACACCCAAGCCCAAAGCCGAGAAACCCGCCAAGGCGAAGTCGAAGAAGTCCAACGCCGCCAACGTCAGCCGCAACGTAGACTTCGACGTTTCCACCGGCAAGGGCATCAAGCACCTGACCATCCGCGTGCCCAAGGAGATGGCCGCCGACCTAACGCTGCTCGCCATGCGCAACAAGCTCAGTGAGAACGGCGAGCCGACCACGATCAACGAACTCGGCATCCGCGCGTTCACGCAGATGCTCGAAGAAGCGGCGTAAGCCCGCCGCATGTCGATCACGGCGGCGTCGCTGCTCGCATTCCTGATCGCCAGCTTCGTGCTGGCCGTCACGCCCGGCCCGGGCGTCCTGTACATCGTCACGCGGAGCGTGGCCCAAGGACGCCGGGCCGGGCTTGCGTCAACGTTCGGCGTCGCGCTGGGGAACTTCGGCAACGCGCTCGGTGCAGCCCTTGGACTTTCGGCCATCTTCGCCGTCTCGTCCACGGCGTTCACCGTCGTCAAGCTCGCCGGCGCGGCGTACCTGATCTACCTCGGCATCCAAACGATGCGACGATCCGAGCGGGCCGACACGCCGAACGTCGCGGCCGCACCCGTGGGGCGGGTGATGCGGCAGGGGTTTATCGTCGCGCTGCTCAACCCGAAGACGGCTTTGTTCTTCACATCGTTCTTGCCGCAGTTCGTCGAGCCGACGAACAATGCGTTGATCGCAACGGTGACGCTGGGCGGGCTGTTCGTGCTGATCGCCGCGATCACGGATGCGGGTTACGCTTTGGCCGCCGGGTCCGCGGCCGGCTTTCTCCGCCGCAACCAGTCGCTGCAATCCGCCGGCCGGTATGTGTCGGGCAGCGTGTACATCGGTCTGGGCTTGTGGGCGGCCGTGACGCCGCAGCGTGCTCAGTGACGAAGCTCGATGATGACGCCATCGCCAACAGGGGAACGATGGACGGTCGCCTGCTTGAACGGTGCCGCTTCCTCGGGGCCGGTTCGTCCCTTGAGCGCGAGCAACACGCCGCCATCGTTGAGCAACGGCTTGCTCCACGCGACGAGTTTCTTCATCGGGGCCACAGCACGGGCGACCACGGCATCGAACTTTCGGTCGACGTTCTCGGCCCGGTCGGCGATGACATCGACGTTGCTCAGCCCGAGCGTGTCGATCATCGCCCGGCAAGCGTCCATTTTCTTCGCCACCGAGTCGATGAGTGTGAACCGACGGTGGGGTAGGGCGATGGCGAGTGGGACGCCCGGAACCCCGCCACCGCTGCCGAGGTCGGCGATGGAACTGGCGTCACCGAGATGCGGCAGCAGTGTGAGTGCGTCGGCGGTGTGGCGGACCTCGCCGAGCTGGCGGTCGCGGATGGCGGTGAGATTGAGCCGTTGGTTGTGCTCAAGCAGCAGATCAAGATGACGGTGGAGCAGTTCGATCTGCGCCAGCGTCAGATCGGCCAGTTCGGTCCAGAGCGGGTGGGGCGGCACGCGGCGAGTTTAGCTCGCGTTGCCATTCCAGAACTCGGCCAGCTTGGTCCAATCGATGATGCCGAAGTAGGTCAACGTCGGCAGGGCCACCGCCGCGAGTAAGCCGAGGATCACCAGCCAGCCGGCGAACTGAAGCCAACGCCGGATACTGCGTAGGTCACCCTGCACCGCCGCGAGCGTGTCCGGATCGATCGCGGGCTCGGCGGCAGGCACTGGCGGGGCGGGCGGCAACACCTCCCGGCTCACGGGACGACGGTGCTTCTTCTTCACCGGCCGCTCGATCTGTTCTTCGACGGCTTTGCGTTGTGCCTTTTCCGCTTTGATCTTGTTGGCCGCGATCTCGTCCTCCTGGAACGGCGCGGTCACCGGCAGTTTCCCCGCGACCGCATTGATCCGATCGGCGACCGGTTGGGACTGCGGTTTCGGCTGGGTCCGCGTCGGCTCGTGCTCCACGTCGATCGTCTCGTCCGGGTCCGAGTCGCCGAGTGTGGCATTGCCGACAAACGTATCGGAGAGCGCGGCCTCGGCGAAATGCGTGTCGGAGTTGGACGCTTTCCGTGTGTCGGACGCTTCGACTTCGACATCGCGGATCTCCTCGTCGTCATCGTCGGCCGCAAAGGCGAACGGCCAAGGCGTCTGAGTCGAACTGGACGCATCAGTGCCACCGCCATCGGTCCCGGCACCGACCAACGCCCTGTCCGGCCGCGTCGCCGGTGCCGAGGCAACCTCTGGCAGGGCGGGCATCAGGAACACGCCCGTGCAGGTCTTGCACTGGATTTTGCTGCCCGCGTGCTTGGCGATCTTCTCGCGTGGCAGTTCGTAGACCTTGGCACAGTGGGGACATGTGATTTCGTAGAGTTCCGGCATCTGTCAACGTTCCCCCGAAGTTCCGATAACTGGTAGACCGAACTGCACCCGTACCGCTACGGGCCCGTTGCTTCTTGATTCACTGACGAACATCGCCCCGTCGCGGAATCGCGTGCGAATGCGGAACCAGTCTAGCAACTATTCGCCGGGAATGTACGAAATCACGCCCGCCATCGGGCTGCTGGCGGTGGCGTAGCGCTTTTTCGGGATACGACCGGCGAGGTAAGCGTGCCGACCGGCGAGCAGGCCGTGGCGCATCGCGTGGGCCATCTGCACCGCGTCGTCGGCGTGGGCGATGGCGGTGTTGAGCAGCACGCCGTCGGCCCCGAGCTCCATGCATGCCGCGACGTCGCTGGCCGTGCCGACGCCGGCATCGACGATGACCGGATAGTCCGGGTCGTCCTCCTTGAGCGTCTCGAGGCAAAGCGAGATGTTCAGCGGGTTGAGGATGCCCTGGCCCGAGCCGATCGGCGAGCCGGCGGGCATGACGCTGGCCGCGCCGGCGTCCTTCAAGCGTCGCGCGCTGATCGGATCGTCGCTCGTGTAGCAGAGCACCTGAAACCCTTCCTTGACCAGCTCGGCGGTGGCTTCGAGGGTGCCGACGGGATCGGGCAGGAGGGTCTTCTTGTCGCCGAGCACTTCGAGCTTGACCCAGCCGGCCCCGGGGTTGCCTTGCTTTTCCAGCAGATCCCGCCCGAGCAGCGCGACCCGCACGGCGTCCTCGGCGGTGAAGCAGCCGGCGGTGTTCGGGAGGATCGTGTACTTGTCCAGATCGAGGTAATCGAGCAGCGACTTGCCGTCGGCGTCGATGAGCCGCTCGCGGCGGACGGCGACGGTCACGATTTTGCACTGCGTCGCGGCCAGCGCGTCACGCATCTCGTCGTAGGTGCGGTACTTGCCGGTGCCGACGAGCAGGCGATGCTCATCGCGCTCGATCGTGAAGTCTCCGATGCGCAGCGGGGCGGTCATGCGGCCATGGTAGGGTTGTGCGGAAAGCGTTGACCGACACGGCGACCCGCGTTACAACCCACGATGATGCAGACCTGGGTCTAATCCAACACGCCGACCGTCTCTCGATGAACGTGCCGCCCGCATGACGCGGCGTGGTCGGTGTTGGTTTGGTCTGGTCATGCTCCCTCCGTGGAGCGATCTTCCCGTGAAACCTTCTCGTTCTGGCCGTCGCCGTGACGGCTTCCAGTGCATTCACTGCCGACAGTTCATTTCCAACCATGCCTCCGGCACGCAGCACCGCAATCATTGCCCGTGGTGCCTGTGGTCGCGTCACCTCGACGACAAGCCCGGCGACCGGGCGAGCCCGTGCCGGGCACCCACCGAACCGATCGCGATCACCGTTCGCCCCGACGGCGAGTGGGCGATCGTCCACCGTTGCACCCGCTGCCGTGACTTGAAAACCAACCGCATCGCCGGCGATGACAGCGAGCTGGCATTACTTCAGTTGGCGTTGCGTCCGCTGGCTCTGCCGGCATTCCCGCTCGACGCCTTGGGCGCGCTGCGAGGGGTCGATGCGATAGGCCCGGAGGGCGGAGAACCTTGATGCGAAGGGTGATTTCGCTTCCTTTTGCTGCGATTCATGCCAAACTTGCGGATGCCCATGGCAAACGACGTACAAACCAATGGGGAATCGGCCGACAGCGCTGCGGTGCGGGCGGACGGTGCGGGCGGATCGACGCCAGATTTTTTCGGGCACGTTTATTCCGAATTGCGTGACCTCGCGCACAGCCGGATGACGCATGAGAAGGCGGGACTCACGCTACAAACCACGGCGTTGGTCCACGAGGTGTACCTACGGCTCATGAAGAACCCGGAGGTCACCTGGGAGAACCCGCGTCATTTCTTCGGCGCTGCCGCCGAAGCGATGCGGCGGATCCTGATCGAGCGTGCCCGTCGGTACGCCACGCACAAGCGGGGCGGCGGGCGCAAGCGGGTCGACCTCGACGGCGTCGTCGACGCCGGTGCGGTGCTCGGGAACAACGGGGCAAACGACGAAGCGGTCGCGATGCTCGAACTCAACGACGCGCTTTCCGAACTCGAGCAGAAGGACGAGCGGATGGCCGAGGTCGTGAAACTTCGGTACTTCGGCGGGCTCAGCGTGGAGGAAACCGCCGCCGCCATCGGCGGCTCGTCCCGCACGGTCAAACGCGACTGGGCCTTCGCCCGCGCCTGGCTCGCCAAACGTCTTGATGGCAGACAGGAACCCATCCATGGCACAGCCGGAGACGATCGATGAACGAAGCGGGGCCGACGGCTGGGATCGCCTGAAGGACGTCGTCGCCGACGCGCTGGAACGCCCGGCGACCGAACGGTTGCGCTTGCTCGAAGACGCCATCGGCGATGACCCCGACCTGTTCGCACAGGCCGTTGATTTGATCGATGCCGTCGGTGAAGACGCATCCATGCTGAACGCGCAGACCGACGCGTTCATCGGCCTCTCCGGCCCCGACACCGCCGCGCTCGACGGACGCCGCATCGGGCAGTTCCAACTCCAGCGCCTGCTCGGCGAAGGCGCGATGGCGTCGGTGTACCTGGCCAAGCAGGACGACGTCGGTCGGCCCGTCGCGCTCAAGGTCTTCCGCCCGCACGCACTCGGCCATGACGCGCTGCTGCGTTTTCGCCGCGAGGTTGACGCGCTGGGCCGGATCGAACACCCGTTCGTCGCACGCATCTTCGAAGCCAACATCCATTACGACATCGACCTGCCCGGCAAGCGCGGCCTGCCGTACATCGCGATGGAGTACGTCGACGGCCTGCCGGTCACGCACTTCGCCCGAGAACGCAAGCTCGACACCGAGCAACGCATTCGCCTGATCGCCGACATCGCCGACGCGGTTCACGCGGCCCACCAGAAAGCCATCGTCCACCGCGATCTCAAGCCGGGCAACGTGCTGGTCGCCGACGACAGGAACTACGGCACGCCCAAGGTGCTCGACTTCGGTATTGCCCGCGTGCTCGAAGAAGTCGACGCCACCGCAGCCAAGAAAGATCGCGTGCAAACGCTGCACACGACCACCGGCGTCTTGCTCGGCACACTCGGCTACATGGCTCCCGAGCAGGCACGCGGTCAGGCCGACAAGATCGACACCCGCGCCGACGTCTTCGCCATCGGCGTCATGCTCCACGAACTGCTCACCGGCAAACGCCCGGTCGACACCGACGGCCTGCCGCTCACCGAGGTGCTGCGGCGTCTGTCCGATCCGAGTATTCCCAGCCCCGACGGCGTCGATGGCGACCTGCGGACCATCCTGCAAACGGCGTTGGACCCGGAGCCGGCGCGTCGTTACCCATCAGCCGAGGCGTTGGCCGATGACCTGCGACGAACGCTCCGCCACGAGCCGATCACCGCGCGCCCGCCGACGCGGATGTACCTGACCCGTAAGTTTGTCCGCCGTAACTGGATCCCGGTCACCGCGGGAGCAGCAGTCGCCGTCGCACTGCTGGCGGGCACCGTTGTGTCAACCGTCGCATTCCTGCGCGAAGCGAACGCCCGGGCCCAGGTCGAGGTGGCCGCGCAGCAGTCTATCCAGACCAGCGAGTTCCTGCGAAGCATGCTTGTCGCGGCCGACCCCGGAGAAATGGGCCGAGATGTGACGGTGCAGGAAATGATCCGCGCCGCCGAGCCACGCATCGCCGTGGAGTTCGCCAACAATCCGCCGGCCGAAGCGACACTGCGACTCGCGCTCGCACAGACTTACAGCGCACTCGGCTACATCAACGATGCCGACGCGCAGTATGTCCGCCACACCGAACTGCTGCTCGACGCCTATGGGCCGGAGGACGAAACGGTTATCGCGGTCGTGTCCGAACATGCCGGGATGCTCATCAACGCCGGCGAAGTCGAGAAGGGCGGCGCGTTGCTGGATGCACACGCCGACGCCGTCGAGCGGCTCGATCCGATGAGCAAGGGGGCCATCATGTTCGACGAGTCCCGTGCGAACCTGTTGGTTACCATCGGCAACTACGACGACGGTCTGATCCTCTACGCCGACATGTTCGAGCGGGCCAGGCAAAGCGACGACCCGGAAAACTTCGACACGATGGCGAACAACTACGCCATCGCGCTGTCGTACGCCGGCGAGATCGAGAAGTCGATCGAGATCAATCGCATCAGCGTCGAACATCGCCGCAATCGGCTCGGGCCCAACCATCCCGAAACGCTCATGGCCGAGGTCAACTACGCCCAGTCGATCCAGCCGACCGATCCGATCGCCGCGTCGAAGCTGCTGAGCGAAGTCGTACCCGCGCTCAGCGAGCAACTTGGCCCGCTGCATCCGACGAGTATCGCGGCCCGCCGTGGGTTGGGTGAACTGCTCGTCGAGGCCGGCGACGTGCCGGGCGGTGTCGCGGTGCTCGAGGAACTGCTGGCCGACATGATCAACGGCGGGCTGTCGGACCTCCAGATGGTTCGCAACTCACTCGGCACCGCGCTTTCCAAACTCGAACGGCACGATGAAGCGCTCGAGCAATACCGCCTTGCCCTAGACGCGATTGCCGAAGAGCTGGGACCGGAACATCCCAACACGCTCATCGCCCGGGCCAACTACGCGACCGGACTTGGCAACGCCGGCCAGAACGAAGCCGCCCGCGAACAACTCAAGGCCATCCTCGACATCCAGCGACGTACGGTCGGTCCGGACAACATCAACACGCTGATCACGATGAACAACCTGGCCATGATCGACCTCGAACTCGGTCGGCTCGCGGAAGCCGAGGCGTTGTTGCGGCCGTTCATCGACGGGCTCGTGTTGGTCGGTGCCGAAGCGAACATACCGCTGGCCCGGCGAAACCTCGGCCGCGTGCTGACCGCGGCCGAGAAGTTCGCCGATGCGGAAGCGGAACTTCGGCTCGCGTTCGAAGGATGCCAACAACTGCTCGGCGTCGATCAACAGATCAAAACGGCCGGCTACCTCGTCGAGCTTTACGAGAAGTGGGGCAAGCCCGACGAGGCCAACATGTGGCGCGAAGTGCAACGTGACCTGGGCTGACCAACGCGTCTTGCTCCGGCGAAGACTGTGGTACCGTTGCACACGCCATGCGTCTGATCGGACTCCTTGCGTTGCTCGCGATGCTTGTCGGTTGCGACAGTTCGGCACCGCCGCAGCCTTCCACCGCAACCGTCGCGAGAAATGACATCGACGTGTACTTCTCGCCCGAAGGTGGCGCGACCGATGCGATCGTCTCGGCGGTCGGACAGGCCCAGCGCAGCCTCGACATCGCCGCGTACAGCTTCACGTCGGCACCGATCGCCGCCGCCGTACGTGATGCCCATCGACGTGGCGTGCGGACCCGCGTCATCCTCAACCGCAACCAGGAAAGTCATCGCTACAGCAGCGGCAGTTTTCTCAGCAACGCCGGCATCCCGGTCCACATTCGCGTGGCCGACGGCGTGCAGCATTCGAAGTACATGATCATCGACGGTGAGGTCGTCATCACCGGCAGCTTCAACTTCAGCCGGCGGGCCGAGGAGCGGAACGCGGAGAACCTGCTGGTGCTGCATCGGCCGGACGTGGCTCGGGAGTACCAGGCGGACTTTGATCGGATGCTCGCGATCAGCCGACCGTTCGAGGACAAGCGCGACGACGTCAGTCAGCCATGAGGTCGTACATGCCCGCGAGCATGCCGGCGATGAGGCCGCGGAGCTTGGGACTGGTGCGCGGGTCGCTTCGGCGGAGGTTGCGGGCGACGACGGGATATCGCTCCAGCACTGCGGCGTGCCAGGCGTCCCACTCTTCGTCGTCGGCCTGCTCAAGTTGCTCCTCGACCCAGGCGTCGACCGCTGCTTGACGCTCAGCCTCTTCGTCGGCCTCGGCGGCGAGCTCGGCATCGCGTACCCGCTTGGCCGCGGCTTTCTTTTCGCGATCGATCGCTTTCTGCGTTGCCGGGTGCAAGCCGTAGCCGACGACGATCGACTTTACCAGCCAGCCGGGTTCCTTGGCCTTGCCCGGCTGGCGGTTGCGGACGTCGAAGTCGACGCACTTGCGCACGATCGTTTCCGGATCGTGTTCGTCGAGCAGCTTGCTGAGCGTCGGCTCCGTCACCCCGCGGGCCAACAGCGCAGCCTCCGCAGCAGCAGCTTCCTCGCTTCTATTGCTTGGTTCTTTATCTGTTCTTCTATATCTGCTGCGCGCCCGTGCAGGGCTGGATGATCGCTGCGCGCGGGGCAGGGGTGCAGCGTCAGGCACATGTGCATCATCATGCACCGCTGCATCGTCGTGCAGGGGTGCGTCTCGATGCACCCCTGCGATCTCGATCTCCTCGGTCAGTTCCTCAGCGTTGTTGTACTCGATCTGCTGCGAGCGCTTGTTGCGGTCGCGGTCGATGGCGAGGGGCAGGAGCGTGTAGCGGTTGGCGGTTCGGCCACCGCCGGACTCACGCTTGATGATGCCCAGTTCGATGAGGCGGTTGACCGCGTTATAGACCGCCCGCTCCTTGAGCCCGGTCATCTCGGCAATCGTACGGACCGCCGGGTAGACGGTCCACGGATTCCGCTCGGACTGGAACGCCCCGAGACACAGCAGCACCTTGCAGTCGGCGGTGGTCATTTCCCGGACCAAGCCGTTGAGCACGACGGCCTTGAAGATGCGAAACCACGGCGGCACCTTCCCGGCCGCGAGCTTCACGCTCTTGATCGGGCGGTCGGTGCGGACTTGGAATTCTTCTTGTTGGCTTGGCGCGCGCTTCGGGCTGCTCTTGGGTTTGTTCGGTGAACCGGACGATCGCTTGCTGCGATCGGAGCTTCGGCGCTGGGCCATGGACGCCTCCGTGCGTGCTGACAAATCGGGACCGCAGGCTGAACAACCGATCCCTTCACCCCGACACCCTAACAGCGCGCTGCCGTGGCGCGAAGAGCCTAGCGCGCAACTTCCACCAAATCTTGGGGGTCGAGAATCACCATCTACCACGGAACGCCCACGGCTTCAGCCGTGGGTCCGCAGCGGGCTACGGAACCGCGAGTCGACCCACGGCTGAAGCCGTGGGCGTTCGGTCGATCAGCAAACCGTCACCGCTTCGCCGCTGCGCACGCTCTGCTCCTCGGCCTCGACCAGAGCCACGCTCCGCCCGGCGTCGGCGATGCTCACCGACGGCTGCCGGCCTTCGCGGACGCAGTCGAGAAAGTGCCCGATCTCGTGGGCGTACCCCATCCCCTCGGCCAACTCGACCGGCTCATACTTCCCGTCCATCGCCCGCATCAGCGGCGTCTCCCGGGCAAGGTCAAAATCCAGCGTCGCCCGCTCGAAGTTCGCCACGAACCGCATCGTGAACGGGAAGCCGGCGCTCATCGCCCACCCGCCCTCGGCGACGACGGACATGCCGGGGTAGTCGTAGTGTGAGACGACATGGTCGATGCCGTCGGTGATCAACGACGTGCCGACACTTCGGACCGCCGCCGGATCGCCGAGCAAGTGGCGAACGAAGTCGGTGTCGTGAAGGTGCAGGTCGAGAATGGCCGCGCCGCTGGCCTTGGCGTCTTCGTAGAACGCGCCGCCGGGATGGGCGGCGATGCGGGTGAAACTCGCTGACTTGAGCGCGCCGTACCGACCGTCCTCGACCGCGGCCTTCAGGTCCGTCCACCCCGGCCAGAACCGCATGCACATCGCGACCATGCTCTTGCCCGACGCAGCGTCGGCGATGGCTGCCAACGACGCTGCCTGCTCCGACGTCCGACACACCGGCTTCTCGATCAGCACATGCTTGTCGGCGTCCAGCGCGAGCCTCGCCACCTCCAGGTGGAACGGCGTCGGCACGCACACGTCAACGATGTCGACCAGCGCCAGCATGTCCGCCGCATCGGTGAACTTCTCGACCCGCGCGAGGTCGAAGCCACCCTCGGCCTGCCCCTCGATGTTGCCGCCGGCCTTGGACGAACCCGCGAGCCGATGCGGACTGCGATCGCCCACGGCGACGACCTCGGCGTCATCGCGCTGGGCGTACACGTCCAGGTGCGTTTGGCCCATCATGCCCAGCCCGACAACTCCGATGCGCAGTGTCATACGCCGGCAGTGTAACGCTTGCGGTAGTCGGTGGGAGTCAGGCTGGCGTGGGTCTTGAACTGCCGCGTCAGGTGCGCCGTGTCGGCGAAGCCGAGCTCGTGGGCGATGTCGGTCACGCTTTGGTCGGCGCGAAGCAGCAGGGCGGCCGCGGCCTGTACGCGCCGGCGTTGAAAGTACCGTGTCGGCGGCTCGCCGATCGCGGCGCGAAACTGTCGGCTCAGGTGCTCGGGCGAACACCCGACCGCCTCGGCCACCGCTTCGATCCGCAGCGGCTGCCCCGAGGCGATCGCACGTTCGGCCGCGTCGACCGTCCACGCCACCTCCGCCGGCAAGTCCACCCGCTGCTCCGGTCCGGACTGCGCCTTGAAACTCCGCGCCAAGCGCAGCAGCAGTTTCGTCAGCGTTGCCCGCAGCATTAGTGGTAGCGGGGTTGGTCGCGCCAGTTCGACCTCGAGGTCGGTCAGTTCCCGCTTGACGGCCGCGAACGACGAACGTTCGAGCGGCCATTGCAGCGCGCGGGGCGGGCGTCGGTTGGCGAAGACCACGGGCGCGACGAACAAAGCCGACAGCGCCGGTGCTTCCCAGAGGGCACGCACGTCGGCGAGGAGCCATTCGCTGAGGTGGTAGAGGTTGGCGACGCGCAGGCCGGCCGGTGCGTCGAAGGCATGTACCGCGCCCGGCGGCACGACCACCGCATCGCCGACCGACAACACCGAATGGCCCGTGGTCGTGCGATGCACCGCCGATCCGCCCAGGACGACGCAGACTTCGACGTAGTCGTGGTCGTGTGATGCCACCGCTTGGGTGACCTCGACCCGCTGCACCCGCACGGGCTGCGTCGCCGAGAGCAGCACCTGGGCTTGGCCGATGCGGTGTGCCGGGGATAGATCAGATTCGTTCAAAGACACGACAACCCGGTTCTAGCGACAATCGGCCGCGGATGCCAGTATCACGCCCATGAGCAATGTGACCATTGAGCGTATCGAAGACGCCCTGACCGAGCCGTATCCGTTGACCGCCGCCCAAATCGAGCAATACCAGCGCGACGGGTTCATTCAACTCGATGATGTCGTCACGGGTGCGGACCTCCAAGCGATGAGGGACGCGGTGGCCGAGGCGGTCGCCGAGGAGTCGAAGGACGGTCCGACCAACGCGGGTGGCGTGTACGCCAAGATCTTCAATCAGAAGGTCAACCTTTGGGCCCGGCATCCAGAGGTCGCACGCTACGCCCTGAGCCGACGTCTCGGCGACATCGCCGCGCGCCTCGAAGGACGCACCATGCGGATCTGGCACGACCAGGCGTTGTTCAAGGAGCCGCACCAGGACCCGGGCAACCCGACGCCCTGGCACCAGGACGCGCCGTACTGGCCGCACGCCGATCGACAACACAGCACCTCGATCTGGATCGCGCTCAAGGACGCGACGCCGCACAACGGCTGCATGACCATGCTCCCCGGCACGCAGAACGCCGGCCCGCTCAAACCCGTCGACCTCGACAGCGAACACAACGCGTCTGACCTGATCGACCAGGCCCCTCAGTACAAGGGCGTCAAAGGCAAGATCCTCCCGCTCAAGGCCGGCAGCTGCACCTTCCATAACGGCTGCACCTTCCACTACGCCGGGGCGAACCAGAGCGACGACGTCCGCGAAGCTTTCGTGGTGATTTACATGCCGGAAGACCAAACTTATACCGGCGAGAAGCATGTGGTGACCGACCCGCTCGACATGACCATTGGGGGTCGATTTGCTGACGATGTGTTCCCGGTCGTGGGGCGAGTCGGCTAGCCGCCGCCGACGAAGGTGACGATCTCGATATCGTCGCCGGGTTGGAGTTCGACGGTGTCGTAGGTGGAGCCGCGGACGAGTTTGCGGTTGCGTTCGACGGCGACCTTGTCGGGATCAAGATTCAGCGCGGCAAGGAGACCGGCGATGGTCCGCGGTTGCGGCATGCCGGCCTCTTCGCCATTGACGGTGATCGTTTCGTCCACGCGGGAGTCTACGCCGCCAGCAGGTTCTCGTACGGCACGTCGACGAGGTGGCGGATGTCGGCAAAGACTTCGTCCTCGTAGACATCGCCGGTCGAGCCGACGGTCGCAATCCACTCTTCGGGCGTGAGGTAAGCCGACTGCGTAACGCTGTTGCCGACGAAGAACGCGCCGCCTTGGGCCCAGTTGATGACGTCGTCCGGGACGGGCCAGACGTTGTCGCGGACCTCGGTGAGCGGACTGGCGTTGTTGTCCCAGACGAAGACGTAGGCGGTTTGGAACTGGCCGAGGATGAGGTTGGGTGCGAGGTACTGGTTGCCGATGAGCTGGATGTCGACGGCGTTGGTTCCGATGCGGATGAAATTGCCAGTTTCGCCGTCGTTGAGTGCGATGTTGCCCTCGATGGAGATGTCGACCGGCGCGCGGCGGAAGTTGCTGTCGTAACCCTTGATGTTGATCGCGTGGGTGTCGTCCATGTCGAACACGTTGCCGGCGATGTGGATGTGCTCGGCGCCGTCTTTGACCTGCAGCGGCATGTCGAGAACGGTGTTGTCGCGGAAGACGGCGTACTCCCAACGGTCGGGCGCGTTGCCGTCGGAGCCGTCGAGCGGGCCGAGGCTCGGCGTGGCGCGGAGGGTGTTGTCCTCGATCCACGCGAAGCTGCCGAGTTGAATGGCGAGCGTGCTCTTGGCGGTGTCGGCGTGGACCTGATCAGTGCGATCGAGGTTGTGGAAGTCGTTGTTGGAGATGTTGATGCGTGACGCGCCGCCGACGCGGACGATGTGTTCGCGGACGCTGTTGGCGGCGTAGTTGCCGATGACGTTGAGGTCGGTGCCTTCGGCCCAGAAGAAGTAGCCGCGAACGCCCGACTCGCTGGGCGCGGTGTTGTCCTGGATCAGCAAGCCGTCGGGCTTGGCGTTTCCGAGAACGGCGTGCTGAAGGTTGAGGAACTCGTTGCCGCGAATGACCACGCGGTCGGAGAACGGCCGCACCGCGGTGGGCAGGCCGAAGCGTTGACCGTCGTCGGCCTGCCAGCGGCTGTCGAACCGCAGGCCCTCGATGACGGCGTCGTTCGCGCCTTCCTGCAACTCGAAGAAGATGCCATTGTTCTGCGGGCCGGTCCAGTACATCGTCGGCTTGTCGCCGCTGCCCCAGGCACCGACGCGAACGTGGGCGTCGTCGACGACCATCTTCTCGGTGAAGTCGAAGCGTTGGCCGCGGCGGAAGAGGATTTCAGTGTCGCCGCCGTTGGCTTGTGCGAGCTGGAAGGCACGCTTGGCCGTGCGGACGGCGGTGCCGGTGGTGGAGCCGTCGTTGTTGTCGTTGCCGTAAGCGCTGACGTAGACGGTGCGCTCATAGTTGGAAGGTTCGACGGTGACCGTCACGCTCCGGCTCGCGGAGTTGCCGTTCTCGTCGATGACTTGCAGTCGGATGGTGTAGGTGCCGGGCGTGTCGTAGGTGTGGGCCGCGTTGAAGCCGCCCATCTCGTTGTAGTCCGACCCGGCGTCGCCGAAGTTCCAGCGGAAGTTGGCCTGCTCGAGATCACCCGTGCGGATCGTGGAGGAGAGTCCGTGCACGAACACGGCTTCGCCGGCCCGGATGGTGGTCGAGAGCATGTCGATCCGCGCGGTCGGCGCGTCGCCGTTGTTCGGGTTGGTTGGCGCGGGTGCCGGCGGCGGGGTGGTCGGTGCCGGGGCGGGCGGGGTCGCGGGTGTGGGATTGTCGCTCGCCGGGACGTAGACGACTTCGACGCGGACGGATGCGAGCGAGCCGGCCTGGCCGGTCGCATCGTCGCCAGCGAACGGCTGGGCCTGGATCACATGCTGCCCGACAGTGGGGTACCACGCATTTACATCGCCGCGCAGGGCGTAGGGCGCGCTGTTCTCGGTGCGCACGACGGTGCCGTTGTTGCGGAACTGCACGCTCTCGGTGGCAACGCCGTTGACGTTGGCACGGATCGAGTAGGTGCCGTTGTTCATCATGTCGGACCCGAGCTCGATGCGCGAGCCGGGCGCGATGTTCTCGAAGCCGGGAACGGCTTGCCCGGTGGTGGTGTCGAAGAGCGTGAAGCTCTGCACCTGCGGCGCGTGGGCGTGAGCGGTGTTGTTGTCGGTCGGTGCGTCGGCCGTGCTGCTGCGAATGAACTGCAGCTGGAGCGTGCGTGCCATTCCGGCGGCCCCGCTGGCGTTGTCGAGTGTGTACGGCGTGGCGGTGATCGTGTAGGTGCGTGTTTGCGGCGTCCAGGTGGTGTAGTTGCCGGCGATGTCGCCGAACAGGGCGTAGGGCCGTGCGTTTTCGGTGCGAATGTCGCTACCGTCGAGGGCGAAGCGGACCGAGCCGGTGAAGGTCTCGCCGTTGGGTCCGTCGGCGTAAGCGCGGATGTTGATCTTGTCGGTCGGCAGGTTGTCGAGGTCGATGATGCTGCCGGGGCCGAGGTTGGAGTAGCCCTGGATGATGGTGTTGGTTTCCGCGTCGACGAGGGCGAACCGGGTGATCTTGGCCTTGGCGTCGACGGACGTGGTGATGTCGTCGATGTAGCCGGAGAAGCGGTCGATGTGGTCGTTGCCACTGCCGCCGGCGAGGTAGTCGTCGGAGTCGCCGATGAGATGATCGCGGCCGGAGTGGCCGAAGAGCACATCGCGCCCGCCGCCGGCGTCGAGTCGGTCGTCGCCCTCGTCGCCGTTGAGCCGGTCGTTGCCGCGTCCGCCGAAGATGCGGTCGTCGCCGGCACTGCCCGAGAGCGAATCGTCGCCGTCCTGGCCTTCGATGACGTCGGAGCCCGCGCCGCCGTCGACACGATCGTTGCCGGTGCCGGCGATAATGCGGTCGTTGCCGTGACTGGTGCGGATGTCGTCGTTGCCCGCGCCGGCCTCGACGTGGACGGGGATGTAAACGTTCTCATCGACGCGGATGCGGTCGTCCAGTTCGCTGCCGGTGATGACGATGTGGCGGACGTCGGTGACCTTGTGCCACGGGCCGGCCTCGCCGTTGGCGATGCCGCGAACGTGGCTTCCGTTTTCGCTGAGCTCGACGCGGAGAACGTTCTCGTGGCCGGCGATACCGTTGACCGAGAGGGTGCCGTCGGCGAACGACGTCATCGGCGACGCGCTCATCAGCTTGCGATTTTCCAGACTCTCGAGCGCGGCGAAACCGCCCTCGATGCAGCGCCGGTCCAGGCCACTACGACGGCGTCCCTTGCGACGATCCGGGCCTTCGAACGGCAGTTGTGCGACGCGACGGTCGGCACCGGCGCGGCGTTCGTTGCCACTGCGACGCTCTTCCCAGTTGATCCCGCCGAGCACGGGCTTGGCGGCTTCGGCGGCGGCGAACTTGATCGGATCGACGCCCACGGAGAAGGACGCCTTGGGCACCGCGACCGGGATCGGTGCGGGCGCGGAGGCTTCGGACGACGCGTTCTGAGCAGGCTGGCTGTTCATACAATCTCCAAGTTCGGCGGGAGCATGAGTGGGACGTGGTTAGACGTCGCATTCACGAATCCTCGGGTCAAACCGGGCAAGCCCTACGGCTCACAACGACGGTATGACGTGCGTGCCAAGCACACATCTACCGTGGAGATCGGCAATAACGGCCGGTGTCTGTGGGACCGATCACGCTGGCGGTTGTCCGATAACCGCGCAAACGAAAACCCACACCTTGCGGCATGGGCTTTCGGGGTTGGGGTGAGTTGTGGGGTTTAGTTCTCCACCGCACCTGCGTCACGGCTTTGGGTGTTACGCCAGTTGCCGTAGAAGTCGGTGTACACGCCGCCGAAGTAGCGAGCGGAGTTATCGGCGGCGCTGCCGCTGGCGGGTCGTGCCTGGCTGTCAAGCGAGACATCCGCGAAGACCTCACCGGACGTGATCGACCTGGCGTTCCATTCGGTGGCGTCGAGGTAAGCCGATTGCGAGCCGTGGTAGCCGGCGATGATCTGGCCGCCCTGAGTGAAGCTGATGCCGGGCATCCGCTCCCAGACGTTGTTGCGGAAGTAGTCGAAGCTGTTGAGGGAGGCTTCGCGGGAGTGAATGTTGGCCGACGCGTAGGGGCCGACGGTGATACCCGGGGCGACGTAGAGGTTGTTGAGAACCTTGACGCCGTTGGCGGGGCCGATGTGGTAGATGAACTGACCGCGGTCACCGTTGTTGATGCCGGTGTTGTGGACGATGGTCAGATCCTCCACGCCACGGTTGAAGTTGTTGTCGTACTCGTGGATCTCGATCGCCGGGCCGTTGTCGATACGGAAGATGTTGTTCCGCACGAGGGTGCGTTCGGCGCCGTGCTTGATCTGGAGGATGTTGCCCTTGAACTCGTTGGAGTCGATGACGGTCCAGCGCCAGCGGTCCGACGCAATGCCGTCACTGCCATCGAGCGGACCGATCGACACGGTGTCTCGCAGGATGTTCTTGTGGACGTAGATGTACTCGCCCTTCTGGATGTTGAGGACCGACTTGCCGGGGTTATCGAAGTCGTTGTAGGACACGTTGATCCGGTCGGCACCACCGACGCGGATGACGTGCTCGAACACCGAGTCGGACATCTGGTTGCCCAGAATCGTGTAGTCCTCGCCTTCGGCCCAGACCAGATAAGCGCGGATCGAACGGTTGTTGGCTTCCCGGTTGTCCTGGACCAGGACGCCATCGGGGCGCTGGTTGCCGTTGACCGCGTCTTCGACGTTGTAGAACACGCTGTTCTTGATGGTCGCGTCCTTGCCGCCGGGCATGAACGCCTTAGGCAGGTTGAACCGCTCGTTGGGGTTGGTCCACCGGGAGTCGAAGGCGAGGCCGTCGATGGTGACCTGTCGGCTCGACGAATCGCCACGGATGATCGAGATACCTAGGCCGCCCTGACCATCCCAGCGCAAGCGCGGCTCGGAACCGCTGCCGTACGAACCGAAACGGATGTTGGTGCCGTAGGTGAAGATCGTGTTGTAGACCTGGAACGTCTGGCCGCGGGCGAAGAGCACTTCGACGTTGTCGCGGCGTGACTCGAGTCGTCGGCGAACTTCCTCGGCCGAGCGGATCGGGCGTTCGACCGTGCCGGAGTTGTTGTCGTTACCCCAAGGGGCGACATAAATGACCTGCCGGCCGGCGTTTTCTACGCGGATGGTCTGCTGGACCTGGTGGTTGCCGCCGTCTTCGTTGTAGACGGTGAGTGTGAGCGTGTAGGTACCGACCCGGTCGTAAACGTGGGCGGCGTTGAACCCGACGAGGTTGTTGTACTTGCCGTTGCTGTCGCCGAAGTCCCACTCGTAGCGGGCGGTCAGCGGTGTGCCGGCGCGGAGGGTGGAGTTCAGTGCGTCAACGAAGACGGTCTGGCCGACGTTGATGTTGGTGTCGGAGATGTTGATGCGCGCGGTCGGCTTGACGCCATCGGAGGGGGCGCTGGGTGTCACGGGTGCATCGCCGCCGCTGTTGCCGCCGCCGTTGTTACCGCCGCCATCGTTGCCGCCGGAGGGGGCGGGCGGTGTCGGGGGTGGCGTGGAGCCGCCGGCGTCACCGGGGCCGGACTCGGCACCGAAAATCTGGTCCGATCCCGCGCCACCGTCGGCGAAGTCGTTGCCTTGGCCGGCGTCGATCCAGTCGTTGCCGTTCTCGCCGTAGATCGAGTCGTTCTCACCGTAGCCGACGATCCGGTCGTCGCCGTTGCCGGCGCGGATGAGGTCGGCCCCGGCGTCGCCGTGGATGAGTTCGTTACCGCCGCGCCCGGTGATGTCGTCGTTGCCGGCACCACCGAAGAGCGTGTCGTTACGTTCGCCGCCGGCGATGGTGTCGTTGCCATCGTTGCCGAAAATGCGAACCGGAATGTTGATGCCGGTCGAGACCGTGAGGTTGTCGTCTCCGTCGCCGCCGAAGATCTCGATGCGGCCGATCGAGCTTTCGGAGTAGCTGCGGGTCTGGCCGTTGATGATGGCGTTGAAGCCGTTACCGCCTGTGTCCTGGATGCGGATGTCGTTGTTGGCACCGTCGACGCCGGTAAGCCGCAGGATGTTGCCGAGAAGCTCGACGCGGCCTTCGCCGTTGGGGGCATCGCTTCCGGACGAACCACCGTCGTTGTTGCCGCCCGATGGCGGGGTCGGGGCGGAAGTGCCACCGGAGAGCTGTCGGACTTCGATGAAGTTGACCCGGCCTGCCTGCAGGTCGCTACCGGCGGTGAGGCTCAGCTTACCGTCGGTGACCTCGACGGTGTTGGACTGGCCGACGATGTGATTCAGACCGCTGCGGGTCCGGCCGTAAGCGAAGTCCTTGCCCTCAATGTCGTAGTCGATCAGCGAGCCGGTGTACTTGGAATCACCAGCGACGAGCTTGACGAAGTAGGTGCCGTTGGGCACGGCCATTTCCCAGCGTTGGTACTGGTTGGCGTTGCCGGTGTCGATCAGCGTGTCGAGGTACTGCCGGCTGTTGGCGTTGCGATCCCGGCCTTGGCCCTGAAGGTCGGCATTCCAGCCGTAGGTGTAACCATTGCCGCGGTTGCCGTAGGTCTTGCCGCTGTCGACTTCGTAGCCGGACGGGACCGGTGCCCAGTTGGGCTGGAAGTTGATCTTGACGTCCACATTGCCGCTGAGCAGCTTGCGGGATTCGAGTGTCTCCAACGCGGCGGCCGAGAGGCGCGGGTTGGCACGGTTCTTGGTGGCTTTCTTCCGGGACTTGTTCGAACGGCGTCGCTTCGTGCTACTCATGAGTCGAAATCCTCGTCTGAGGTCATCCATGTCACCGGGATGAGCCCGACCCACGTTGGGGAAGGGGCATGTCCCGATTTCGGGTGGCCGGCCTGGGGCCGACGGGTTCGGTTGTTGGCCCGACGCGAACAACAGCGGTGAGCCAGGGCTTCAGTGAGTGGGTTGTCTGCCGCGAAGTCGTTATGCAACGACGCCGCATGTCCCTCGGAACCGGTCGCCCAACTGGACGAAACGAAAGGTTCCTCGGAATCGAACACGGTCTCGACGCGATACGGCATGGTCGATGGGCGTTCGGTTGTGGGCAAAGCGGGGCAAACGCTTGGAGTCACGGTGAGCAGGCCGGGAGGCCTGTGTCGTGTGACGGCTTGCAACGCTCTTGGCAAACAGGCCGGGCGGGGTCGGACGCCGAATGCAACGCCCGGAGACGGCTACATCCAGTGACCACGCTCGGTAGGTGCGATTGATCCGTAGTCCCGGTTCAAAGCGGGTCTGCTGTGCTGATAGGTCGTTACGCGGGGCAACGGTGGTTCCGGTCAGTTGCGGTTCGATCGGCTTTCGTTGGGATAGGTCGGATGCGGGTTGTCACCCACGATCAACGTCGCGTCCGGTCGGTACCCCGAGTTCATTCATTTTCGGCGATTTTCTCCAGTGATATCGACGAGTCTCGTCAGGCCAACGGCCACTTAAGCCACAAGGTCGGCCGGTCAAAACTTCCGTGGTGGGCATCTCACTCACGGGTGGTCACACCCGCTGGGTCGAGCAATCCGCCCCACCGTCTCACTCATCGGCCGCCCGTGCTTCACACTCAAATCTCGATGACGCATTCCGGTCGCCGATGATCTCGTGTCAGCCGAGGACAGCCTCTGACACGGCCCGGTCGGGACCGTGATGGGCCAATAAATAGGTTCATTCAATACGCATTGCAACCAAAGAACGCGTTAGCGCTTTCAAATGGCCGATATTCTGGGACGTTGCGATCCATACAGATTTTCCATTCTGCCACGGCCCGGCCGGTTCAAGGCGGTGCGATGTCTGCCGGTTGGGCGGGTATCGCGGGTTGGCCTTTGCCGTGCGGTCTGAACGGCGTGTAGTGCCGCTCGTCCAATAAACGCCGCCCGCTTGGCCGCGTTTCAACGAAAACCTCGAGAAATTCGAGTTATCCACAGGCATCATCGTGCGAACTCCGCCGGTTGCCCGTTGCCGGGCCGTCCGCTACACCACCGCCATGGTTGATGTCCAGATGACCGTCCGTTACACCGGCGACCTCTCCTGCTCCGCGACTCATGGGCCCAGCGGCGGTGAGTTGATCACCGACGCGCCCAAGGACAACGAAGGCCTGGGCCGGACATTCTCACCGACCGATCTGCTGGCGACGTCGCTGGCCAGTTGTGTGCTGACCACCATGGCCATCGTCGCCCGCCGCGACGGCTACGAACTCGGCGAGACCACCGCGACCGTCACCAAGACGATGACCGCCTCGCCACGCCGTGTCGGCAAACTGACGATGACCATCACGCTTCCGCCCGGCCTCGACGACGATCAGAAAGCCAAGCTCGATCGTGCCGCCCATGCCTGCCCGGTCCATCGCTCGCTCCACCCCGACACCGAAGTCGTCGTCGAGTACGTCAGTGCGTGAAACCGACAAAGCTCCGGCGATGTTGCGCGCGTTGTCGCTGTCGGCGTTACAAACAACCGCCGGTCTCTAACGATCCAAACATTGCTTTCGATTTCCGCCCGTGCATCCTTGTGAATGTCCGGAAAGGACTGCGCCGATGCCCGAGTTTCTCCAACTACTTTTCGACTGGAACGACCTTCTCGATCGGTTCGGGTTCGACGCAGTGATCTATGCCGCCTTCGCGTTGTTGGGGACGATCGTCTTTCTGCTGCGGATGGGCGCGTCGTTGCTGTTTGGCATCGACGGTGATGCGGACTTCGACGCCGACGTCGACGGGGATGGATTCGGGCTGCTCTCGGTGCTCTCGGTCACCGCGTTTCTGATGGGCACCGGCTGGGGCGGGCTGATCGCCCGGCTCGAGTGGGGGCTCTCACCGACCATCGCGGCCATCGTCGCCGTGGCCATCGGCACCGCGTTCCTCTTTGCCGCCGCAGGGTTGATGTTCTTTCTCAAGCGCGCAACCCATGACGTGAAGTACGACCCGACCGATGCCGTCGGTAAGGTCGGCACCGTTTACATGACCATCCCGGAGCACGGCAAAGGCAGCGGCAAGGTCCGCGTCGATGTCCAGGGCCGCAGCGTCCTGGTCGACGCCGTCTCGGTCGGGCCGGCCATCGATTCTTTCGCCGACGTCCGTGTCACCGAAGCCCGTGACGCCAACACACTCATCGTGGAACCGCTATGAACCACCTGCTTTCGTCCACATCCGTAATCCCTGACGGCACCGGCGTCGTGATCCTCTCGGCATTGGCGCTGGCCGTCATCGTGGCCGGTTTTGTCATCTTCGCCAGCCGGTACAAGCGTTGCCCGCCCAACCGCATCCTCGTGATTTACGGTAAAGCCGGCGGCGCGAGCAAGGCCAAGTGTGTCCACGCCGGGGCGGCGTTCGTCGTCCCGTTGTTCCAGGACTACGCGTTCATGTCGCTGGAACCGCTGACGATCGAGATTGAACTTTCCAGCGCGCTGAGCAAGAAGAACATTCGCGTCGCCGTGCCCAGCACGTTCACCGTCGGCATTTCCACCGAGCCGGCCATCATGCAGAACGCCGCGGAGCGTTTGCTGGGTCTCATGGAAGCCGACGTCGCCAGCCAGGCCCGCGACATCATTCTCGGCCAGATGCGTCTGGTCATCGCCACGCTCACCATCGAGGAGATCAACCAGGACCGCGAGAAGTTCCTCGATCTGGTGAACAAGAACGTCAACTTCGAGCTGAACAAGATCGGATTGTACATGATCAACGTGAACATCCGTGACATCACGGATGAGTCCGGCTACATCGAGGCACTCGGTAAGAAGGCTGCGGCCGAGGCGATCAACCAGGCGAAGATCGACACCGCCCAAGCCGACCGTGAAGGTGCGATCGGCACCGCCGGCGCGGACCGCGAGCGTGAGGTGAGCGTCGCCGCCCAGGTCGCCGAGTCGGTCATGGGTCAGAAGCAGGCCGAGCGTGACCAACGTATCCGCGTCGCCGCCCTCGAAGCCGAGGGCATTAGCGGTGAGGTGCAGGCCAAGCGCGAGCAGGCCATCGCCGTTGCTGAGCAGAACGCGCTGGCGACGCAGGGTGAGAAGCAGGCCGAGCAACAGGAACGTGTCCGCGTTGCCGAACTCGAAGCGCAAGCGGTCGACGGTGAGAACAAGAGCCGGGCGAACGTTGCTGCATCGGAAGCGACCCTCGCCGAGGCGAAAGCCGAAGCCCGCCGTCGCGGTGACGTGGCCCTCGCGAAAGCCGCCCAGGAAGTCCTGCTCGCCGACAAGGAGCAGGAGCTGGCGCGAATGGAAAAGGAAGTGATCGCCAAAGAGATCATCGAACAGCGTCAGGTCGAGATCAACGCCGAAGCGGAAGCGGAGAAGATCCGCCGCGTCGCCAAGGGTCAGGCCGACGCGACGTTGGCCAAGTACGACGCCGAGGCCGAGGGTCTGCGAAAGGTCCTCGACGCCAAGGCGGCCGGCTACCAATCGCTGCTCGAGTCCTGCGGCGATCGCAAGGATGTCGCCCCGGCCCTGCTCATCATCGAAAAACTCCCCGAGCTCGTCGCCGAGCAGGTCAAGGCGATCCAGAACCTCAAGATCGACAAGATCACCGTCTGGGACGGCGGCGCCAACGCCGGCGGCGATGGTTCGACGGCCAACTTCATGAAGGGCCTCATCGGCAGCCTCCCGCCGATGCACGAACTCGCCGAGCAGGCCGGCATCGACCTGCCGGAGGTGCTTGGCAAGGTGAAGCCGGACGCGTCGTCTCCAAGGGCCCACGCAGACGCCAAGCCCGAGTCGGCGGCCCCGCAGTCCTGAGTCCGCTTGCGCGCTTTGTCGCGGATTGTGCCAGCCCTTTTCGGTTAAGTTAAAGCAGTCATCTGTTCTCATCATCCAGAGTTGTGCTCACCTTTCACCATGGGAGTTCAACCATGGAAAGCACTTTCACCGAACCGCCGCACGATGCGGTGACACAGGCACTACGGACCGAGTTTAAAGAGGCGTTCCGCATGTTCGCCGACGCGGTCGCTCGGCTAGACGACACGGCATGGGGCGAGGGTGAGCCGACGTGGACTGAGGTGCCCGCCCGTATCTCGATGCACATCCTGCTTACCGCGGAGTTCTACGTGTCGAAGGACCGCGACGCCACCGATTGGGAGCCCGGCGGTTTGCGCTACTGGGACAGCCCGATCGATGCACTGCCAGACCGGGCGGCGACGTTGGCTGAAATCGAGCGCGTCGCCACGTTGGTTGACACCTATCTGGTCGAGAACGGTGACGATGGGCTCCGTGGCGGCAAGGCCGAGACCGCGGGCGAGGGCCAGAGCCGTGTCGCCTGGATGGTGTACGCGCTGCGGCACTTGCAGCATCACGTCGGCCAGCTCAGCGCCCAGTGCAAAATACGCGGCTTTGGCGCAGCGCCCTGGGAAGTCGACGACGAGGACTGACTGACGCGGCGCTCGGTTGTCGGTTGACGGCGTTGGCCAACGAATTTTGCACGATCCGCGTCAGGTGCATCCGGTCTTCGCGGGTTAGTGTGATGCGTAGCTCACATGCCAAAATGAATCGCCTTACGGCATTTTCTCGAGCACCGTCAGCACGGCTTCGTCCTGTAGCTTCTCGAAAGGTCGAACGCTGCCGGAGATTTGGTTGTAGAGGATGCTGACGATGTACGACTCGCCGTTGTCGGCATCGGCATAAACGGTGAGCGCGCGGACCCCGCCGATGAAACCGGTCTTGCCGCGGATGGTGTCGTCGGTTTCAGAAAACCGTCGGGCGAGGGTGCCACGGCCGCCGCCGATCGACAGCGAATCGGAAAACGTGTCGGCGTCCGGGTGGTCGACCATGTGACGCATGAGCTCGGAGAGTTGGCGCACGGTGACACGGTTGTTGCGGGAAAGCCCCGAGCCATCGATCGCCGCAAAGCCGGTCGAGTCGATACCGGCGTCCTCCAGAAACGCCACGATCGCGGCATGGCTACCTTCCCAGGTCGGTCCGTGCCCGGTCGCATCGCCCAGCAGTTTGCTCAACGCCTCGGCGAAGAGGTTTTGGCTGTTGTTGTTCACGCGTCGCAACACGTCGGGCATGGCGGAGGATGCGGTCGCGAGGATGACGCCGCTGCCTTCGCGATCGAGTGAGCGAACTTCGCCGACGGTAACGCCGGCGTCTTCGAACATCGTTCGCAGGACATCGGCGGTGAAGTAACCGGGATCGGAGACCGGCCGACTCTTGAAGTCGCGTGCTTCATGCACGTCGCCGACGACCGCATAAACACTGGCGTTTTGCGTCTTTTCGATGCTCACGCCAACACCGCTGGTGTTGGTGGTCGTGGTCAGGTTGACGATGTGGACGGCGTCGGTGGTGGGCGGAACGACGTCGAGCACCGCGGGCGTGTCGTTGGTGTCGGCCGGGCGGGCGGTGACGTCGATGCAGTTGTCGTTGAAGTTCAATCCGCTCACCGGGGCGGCGTACCAGTACACCAAATCCTCGGTGTCCCACGAAGCGGCGACGCGCGGCTCCGGCAGCGCGGTGTCGTCGTAGAACAGGGTCGCGACCTCGGTCATGCCCGCTTCTTTGACCGAGTCGACGAAGTCGTGCACGGCATGGAGATGATCCACGCCGTTCCACCGCGCGATGGTCGGATCGCCCAAGGCTGGGTCGCCGGTGCCGACGAGAATCAGGTCGTCGCCGCTGCGGTAGAGATGCGTGTCGAAGGTGTGATCCGCGCCGAAGTGATCGAGTGCGGCCGCGCTGACCAGGAGCTTCATGTTGCTCGCGGGGATCATCGGGACGTCGGCATTGCGGGCGTACAGCTCCGCTCCGTCACCGACGCGCACCACCCGGGCGGCGACGATCGCGTTCGTGTCATGACGGGTAAGGATCTCGTCGAGCTCCTCGGCCAGTGCCAGCGACCGGACGCTCGGCTCGGCCAGCGACGACGGACCGCCCCAGAAGTACGAACAGCCCGACAGGCCCAGCAGCAGCACCAAGATCGCGGTGGCGTGACGCATGGCGACATCATGCGGCGACGACAATCCGCCGACAAGTTTTTCCCCGCCCGACGTGTAACATCACCCCATGCATCTCGTACGTTTTCGCTGCGGCAAGGACATCTGTCATGGCATCGCCCACGACCCGCAGCTCACCGCCGCACGTGTCGTTGTCGGGGACATCTTCGGCGACTACTCGATCACTGACGACATCCTCCCGGTCGAGCAACTGCTCGCGCCGATCGTGCCGACCGACATCCTGTGCATCGGTTTGAACTACCAGGCCCACGCGGCCGAGACTGGCAGCACGCCGCCGGAGAATCCGATGCTGTTCATCAAGTCGAGCAACACGCTGAACAACCCCGGCGGCGTGATCCCGATGCCGCGGCGGACGCACATGGTCGACTACGAGGCCGAGCTCGCGGTCGTGATCGGCAAGGATTGCAAGGACGTGTCCGCGGACGACGCGCTGGACTACGTCTTCGGTTACACCGCCGCCAACGACGTCTCGGCGCGGGACTGGCAGAAGGACAAGAAACTGGGTGGCGGGCAGTTCGCGCGGGGCAAGTCCTTCGACGGCTTCTGCCCGTTGGGCCCGCAGATTTGCACCAAGGACGAGATCGAGAATCCCAACGCCTTGGGCATCCGCTGCACGCTCAACGGCGAAGTCATGCAAGACGGCAACACATCGGACATGATTTTCGACGTGCCCGCGTTGATCGAGAGCTTGAGCGGCACGATGACGTTGCGACAGGGAAGCGTGCTGCTGACCGGCACGCCGCCGGGGGTGGGCATGGCCCGTGACCCGCAGGTGTGGCTCAAAGCCGGCGATGAGGTGGCGGTGGAAGTCGAGGGCATAGGACGCTTGGTCAACACGGTGAGGTAAGCCCACTGTGAAGCGGTGCGACTTCGTTGCGCCGCTGAACGTTGGCTCGGTGGCTCACTCGCCTTGCTTCGGCACGCCGCCGGGCATGTTCGGGCGCGGGTGGCGTTGCCACTCGGGTTTGCTCAGCGGCGCTTGATCCCACCCAAGCGGCTCCTCGTCTTTCATCGAGTGATCCGGTTGCTCCGCGATCGGCTTGGACGGGTCGTGTTCCTCGGGCGTTTTTGGTCGTTCTTCAGGCATGGTTCTCGACCTCCGGCTCGATGTACTTCGCGTTCTTGCCCGGCTGGGTGCCGGCGGCGGGGATCGCGTTGCGCGGCTGTGCGTCGGTCTTGCCGGACGGAGCAGCTGGGTCGGCGGTGGCGGACGCATCGACGATGTCGTCCGCCGTCATCGGCATGCGAATACGGCCGTTTTGGACCGACCCTTGCACGTCAGCCGGGTTGGCAATCGGCGTGTTGCGGACTTCACCCATCTCGCCCTGGCCTTTTTCCTCGGCCGGGTCGGCACGTTCATACGACCGGGCCGTGTCGGGCGCCTGCTGTCGGTTTTCCTTTTCGGAAGGCATGCAGCGACGGAAGCGAAACCCGTGCCGGCGTCACGCTTTCACTTTTATCCGCCCATGTCCATCTTGATCACGCCGCGCTGGCGTTTGATGGAGATGACGCGTTGCTTAAGCAGGTCGAAGAGCGGCCGCGGGTCCTTGAGGCTGCGGAGCATGAGCTCGGGAGTGGAGCGGTCGTCGGAACTGATGGCGATGGTGCCAACGCCGAAGATGCGGTCGAGCAGCGACTGGTGGTAGCGTATGTCGTTGACGTGCCAGAGTTCGAGCGTCTCGATGTTCTTGGACAGCAGGCCGTGCTCGAAGTCGATGCGGTAGTTGGTGATGCGGTAGTAGTGGCGACGGACCCACAGGCCTGGGAAGAACACGCAGCCGACCGCGAGCCCGAGCATCACGATGCCGATGAGCCAACCGGTAAGCGCGTACTCGGTCCAGTACACCACGCCGACACCGATCGCGACGAGCACAAGGCCGGTGGCGATCCAGCCGAGCATGAGGGTCCACTCACCCCGGAGTTTGGGCGAGCCTTCGTAGTACACCTCTTCGGCGTCGTCGGGGGTCTCGTGGGGCAGATGCTCGGTGAGCGGGTTGCGATCCTTGATCGGCGCTTTCTTCGGCGCGTCGTATCCCTCGTCGAATTCGGTCCGCTGGTCTGGGCGTTCGTCAGGCATGCTGGGTTCTGTTTTACCGCGCTTGCTTGGAAAGCTCCATGATCCGATCGAACTGGGCCTTCGAGGTCGGGATGACGGAAAGCCGCGAGTTCTTCACGAGGCCGTAGTCGGCGAAGACGCTCCTGGTATCGCTGGCCTCCTCCTTGATCTCCGCGAGGGTGACCGGGTGTTTGAGCTTCTGCTTCTTGGCCACGTCGAAGACAACGCGTTTCTCGTTGTTGGGGTCTTCGTAAGCGTCGGTGGTGATCTTCGCAAGGCCGGCAATGTGCTTGTCCTTGCCGGTGTGATAAATCAGCGCGGTGTCGCCTTTCTTGACGGTCCGCATGTGCTTGAGCGCGAGGTTGTTGCCGACGCCGTCCCAGACGGTCGAACCGTCGGACTCAAGGTCGCCGTAGCTGTAGTCGTCAGGCTCGGATTTGCAGAGGAAGTAGGCCATGGCTTACCCGCCGATCCCGCCGGCGAACGCACCGAGATCAGGTCCGCCCGCGCCGCCTTGGCCTTGCTGTGGCATGCCCTCTTGCTGCTTGGCGGCGATGGGCTGCTGCCAGGCTTGGCTGACCTTGCGGAGCAGGGCGGTGAAATCGACCTGGGCGGCGTCGAGGTTTTGCACCTTCAGGTTGCTCGCGATCTTTTGCTGCAGCGACTCGAGCTCGGCCCGCTCTTGGGGCGTGACCGGCTGACCCATCTGCTCATTGCGGCTGACCACGGCGATCTTCTGCTCGAACTCCCCGAGCATCTTGCCCGCCTCGGCGTCCTCGGCGACCGATTTCTGGGCATCGGCCATCTTCTTGATGGCGGGGTGCTCCGCGACGAGGTCGCCGAGTTTTTTCGCCAGGTCCATGATCTCTTGCTCGTCTGCGGGCATGGGCCATCCTAGACCTACCCGTGGGCCACGATCGACACCATCGCCAGACACTCTTGCCGCAGATCGGCGAAGACGGCCAGCACAAGCTCCGCCGGGTGCACGTTGCGATCGTTGGGCTTGGGGCGTTGGGCGGGACGATCGCCGAGCAGCTTTGTCGGGCGGGGGTCGGGACGCTCACGCTGATCGACCGGGACCTGGTCGAGGAAACGAATCTTCAGCGACAGGTGTTGTTCGCCACGGCCGACGTCGGCAGTGCGAAAGCCGAGGCGGCGGCGACGCGGCTCACGGCGATCGATCCGGACGTTACCCTTCACGTCCGGCCCAATGACCTGCACCCGGGCAATGTCGAGCGCCTGCTCAAGGACGCCGACGTCATCTGCGACGGCACCGACAACGCGGCGACGCGGTACCTGCTCAACGACGTCGCGGTGAAGAACGGTCGGCCGATGGTGTACGGCGGCTGTGTCGGGACCGAAGGGCGAGCGCTGGCCATGCCGGTGGGCGGGCCCTGCTTGCGGTGCGTGTTCCCACAGCCACCGGCGGCGGGGGAGCTGCCGACCTGCGACACGGCCGGCGTGCTCGGACCGGCGGCGACCGTGACGGCCGCGTGGCAGGCGGGCATGGTGCTTCAGCTACTTCTCGGCCAGGCGAAGCCGACCCTGTTCCGATTCGATCTATGGCAAGGGAACACGCGTTGCTCCGACGCGTCGGCTCTCAAGCGCGACGGCTGTCCGTGTTGCGGCGCGCGGTCGTTCGAGTTCCTCGATGCCCATCCGTCCGACACGGTCAGCCTCTGCGGCCGCGACACGATGCAGGTGCGGGGTAATGCCGACCTCGATCTTGATGCGTTCATCGAACGATTCGCCAAGCTGGGCAAGGTCAAAGGTACGCCGCGGCTCCTGCGGCTGGAGTTCGACGGCAAGCAGGTCGCGCTGTTTCCCGACGGACGGATGTTGGTCACCCCGGCGCGCGACGAAAGCGAAGCGCGGTCGGTATATGCGCGACTCGTCGGCGGATAGGAAGAAGTTTGAGAAAGCCCACGGCTTTAGCCGTGGGTCGGCGCGAGGTACCGCATACCGACCCACGCCTGAAGGCGTGGGCTTTCATGCACGACTGGTGTACTTCTCCCGTAGCTTCGCCGCGCCTTCGGCACGTCCGGTCTTTTCCAACCGATCCAGGTAGTACGGCAACGCGTCACCCTTGGTGATCCACCAGTTGCGGCAATAGAACGGTCCGCCCTCGGCAACGGTGGTGACCAGCGGGTCGGTCGGCTCGACGCCACGGGCCATGAGCTTCTTCTGTCGCGCTTCGACCCATTCGGACGCGACGGCTTTCGCACGGTCCACGACATCCGCGTGATGGACGGCGATGTCCGACTGTTCATACGGATCGTCGGCCAAGTCGAAGAGCATGTCGTCGGGGAACAGGTGGTAGCCGTCGTGGTACGACTGAATGTGCAGCCACTTTCGGTTGCCGTCGTTCCAACGGACGCTGCGCTGGCAAGTGTGCGAGCCTTGGGAGAAGACAAGTGCCTCGCGACCGGGGGGGTCCTCGCCGTCGAACACGCCGGCGAAGGATTTGCCATCGGCCGACCCGCTCGGCTCCATGCCGAGCAGATCCAGCACCGTCGCCGACCAGTCCAGGTGATACTGTAAACCCGCGTGAACTCCGGGCTTCTTGCCCGGCCACTTCACGATCAGCGGGATGTGACACGTCGCGGCATCAGCGGTCGCGTGCTCGCCCCAGATGCCGAGCTCGCCCATGTTTTCGCCGTGGTCGGCGGTGATGACGATCGCGGTGTCGTCGGCGACGCCCAGGTCGTCGAGGATGGCCATGAGCTTGGCGATCGCGTCGTCGACGTAGCGGATGGCGGTGTCGTAGCCATCGATGGCCTTGCGGGCCCCGTCCATGGTGTCACACCGACCGACGTCACGCGGGTGGTCGCCGGTGACATCGTCGAACATCCGGCCCACGTCCTTAGGGCTGTGCGGCCCGACCTTGTTTTTCCAACGCTCGATCAGCGCATCATCGACGTAGCCCGGTAACGGTTCGTTCTCGAACGGGTGCCCGTAGTCCATCGGCGTGCGGTAGGGCGTGTGGACATCCCAGTAGTTCACATGCAGGTACCAATCCTCCTCGTCGGCGTGTTCGCGGAGCCATGACTCAGCATGGGGTTGGACGTCGGACACGATCTCCATGCCGCCCTTGCGCGTGTCGATGGTTTCCGTAAAGCCGGCCGCGAACCAGTGGGCCGAGTGCCGGGCGTGGAAACCTGAGATCAGCACGGTGCGGTAGCCGGCGCGAGCGAGTCGGCCGGGCAGGCCGTCGATGGTGAACAGATCGCGGGCGTTGCGTCGGGGCTCGAGGCGAGGTTGGCCGTGCGTGTGACCGTGGTCGGTCACCCCGGTATCGAAGCCGAAGCGTCCGCTGTAAAGCGCCGTCCTGCTCGGCAGGCACGGCGCGTCACTGCAATAAACCTCCTCGAACCGCACGGCATCTTTCGCAATCGTGTCGATCGTCGGCGACGTGTCGCGGTGGTATCCGTAGCAGCCGAGATGATCCGGACGCAGTGCGTCGATGTCGAGGTGCAGGATGCGCATGCGACGCATTGCAGCGGAAGTGACGTGCGAGGTAAAGCTCACCGCTGAAGCCGTGAATCTTGGATTAGGTGATCTGCCTGCTGAGCGAGTAAGCAATGGTGGCTAGCACAGCGGCCACAAGCGCGGCCGTCCACAGCATTCGACCAAGGCGTTCGAGCCCGGTCGGCGGCTCGGGTTGGTACCAGCCCCAACTGAACATCGGTGGCTCGTCGAGCATCGAGTCGGCGATGGTCTCCCGGCTTGGTTCCGGCACGTCCGCCCCGCACTGATCACATAACTTGGTCGTTTGTGGTGCCAGCAACACACGACCACATCGGCTGCAGAATGCGTACGGATGTCGCCCGCTCGGATCATGTTCGGCCAACTGCTGTCGCACCAACGCCTCACGCCGTTCACGCAGCTTCCGCAAAGTCGGTCGGGATTGCGGCTCGATCACCGGCGGCATCCAGGCATGATAACGTCCACTCCGTGCAACTGCCCCACGAAACCCGCGCCCGACTCGTCGCCGAAGCCGAGGCGGCCGATCCGCACGAATGCTGCGGCGTCCTGCTCGCCGAAGGCACGGCGATCGCATGTGAAAACGTTGCGGAAGAGAAGCACCATCGCTTTGCGATTGATCCCTTGATGATGCTGCGGCTTGATCGCGCACATCGCATCGTCGGCATCTACCACAGCCACCCCGACGCCGAGCCAGTGCCCAGTGCGACGGACCTCGCCGCGGCGTGGCCGGGGTATGTGTACTCGATAATCGGTCGAATCGATGGGGCATGGGTTATCCGCAGTTGGGCACTGCGCGATGGCGAGTTCGTGGAAATCACCTGAGCCGCGTTGCTCCGCAAAGCTGGGGTAGCGGGGTGAGACACGTCATCGAACAGCGAGGCACCAGCGTTGCGGAGCAACCCGGCTCAGGTGATTTACACGAACTCGCCAACGCGCACAGCCCAACAGCGGATAACCCAAGCCCCAACGATT
>JBCDCH010000014.1 GCA_039182125.1 Planctomycetota bacterium | reverse complement strand
GTCGTCGATGGCCGCGTCGCCGACGCAATCGGGATCGTGGGTCTTGGCGATGTTCACGCCGAAGTTGTCGTCGAGTGGCGCGTCCGCGAGGCGTTGGGCAACGACTTCGGCCGAATCGCCGGGCAGGCCCATGCGGTTCATCAGGTCGTCGCCGAGTCGAAACATGCGCGGCTTCGGATTGCCCTTGCCGCCGCGAAACGTGACCGAGCCGACCTCGATGAAACCGAATCCGTAGAACGAGAGATGTCGCAGCAACTTGGCGGACTTGTCGAACCCCGCGGCGAGTCCGAGTCCGTTGGCCAGTTGCTTGCCGAAAAGCTTGACCGGCTTGTACGGCGGGAGGGCTTCGCCCATGAGTTCGTGCTTGATCGCCCACGTCCCGACGTTGTGCGCGGCCTCGGCAGGAAGGGCACGAAGATAGTGATAAGCCAGCCGCGACGTGATCGACATGCGCGATGGTATGGGGTGGGCCCACGCCCGGAGTTGTTCTGACAACAGTGGAGACGGATTAGCGCTGGCACGCCGGGCAAAAATGGGTCCCCCGGCCGCCGAGGACGATGCGTTGGATGATGCTGCGGCAGCGGCGGCACTTTTGGCCTTCTCGGCCGTAGACGCGGTGGCGGGATTGGTAATTGCCGATGTCGCCGTTGGCGTCGACGTAGTCGCGGAGGGTGGAGCCGCCGGCGGTGATGGCGGCGTTGAGGGTGCGCTTGATCGCTGCGGAGAGTCGGCGGGTGTCGGGGAGGTCGAGACTATTGCCGTGGCGCAGGGGATGGAGGCGCGCGCCATGTAGGGCTTCGTCGACGTAGATGTTGCCGAGGCCGGCGATCAGGCGTTGGTCGAGCAGGGCGGTTTTGATGTGGCGGGTCGTTTTTGAAAGTTCGTGGTGCAGCTTGGCGGGTCGGACGGTGAGCGGTTCTGGGCCGAGGCCGGCGTCGACCGGTCCGTCGCCGAGCCAAACGAATCCGCCGAAGCGTCGCGGATCGACGAACCGCAACTCTCCGATGCCCGTCGGCGTCGCCAGCAAGAAGCGCAGATGCGTGTGCTTCGCCACCGGCGTCTCGGGCGTGACGAAGCGCAGCTGCCCGGTCATGCCGAGGTGCACGAAACAGGCGTGGTCGTTGTCGAATGTGAGAATAATCCGCTTGCCGCGCCGTTGGATGTGAGACAGCTCACGCCCGGCCAGCATTCTCACGTCGAATCCCTGCGGTGTGCACACGTCATGCACACCCTGTGACACGCGGAGGATGCGTGAGCGCAACACCGAAGGTTGTAAGGAAGTGACGACGGCTTGGACTTCAGGGAGTTCGGGCATCGGGCGGTGTGGGTGCGTCCTTGCAACTTCGATCGGCGGGCGATCTTACTACCGGCAGGTGCGTCGAATCTTGGGCGTGTGAATCCCACCCGACGCCGTTAGCATGAGACCATCGCCATGGCAGACGAAAACGCAATGCAATCGACCGATCAAGACACGCAGCTCCCCGACGAGGAGCTGGCGAACGTCGAGAAACTCCAGCAGGCCTACCGCGAGATGAAGGCCGAGCTCGGCAAGGTCATCGTCGGGCAGGAAGAAGTCGTTGATGATCTCCTGCTCGCGTTGTTCTGCCGGGGCCATGCGTTGCTGGTCGGGGTGCCGGGGCTGGCCAAGACGTTGTTGATTTCGACGTTGGCCCAGACGATGGGCTTGAAGTTCAGCCGAATCCAGTTCACGCCGGACCTGATGCCGTCGGACATCACCGGGACCGACGTGATCAAGACGGATCAGGCGACCGGCGGCCGGGAGATGGAGTTCGTGCACGGCCCGGTCTTCGCCAACGTTTTGCTTGCCGACGAGATCAACCGCACCCCACCCAAGACCCAGGCCGCGCTTCTCGAAGCGATGCAGGAACGCCACGTCACCGCCGGTGGTAAGACGTACTCACTGCCCGATCCGTTCTTCGTCCTGGCCACGCAGAACCCGATCGAACAGGAAGGCACCTACCCGCTGCCCGAAGCGCAGCTCGACCGGTTCATGTTCATGGTCAAGGTCGGCTACCCGTCCGAGGCCGAGGAGTTGGAGATCGTCCGCCGAACGACGATGGACCGCGAGGTCAAGCTCGGCCAGATCCTCAACGGCGAACAGGTCCGCCAACTCCAGCACACCGTCCGCAAGGTGCCGGTCGCGGACCACGTCATTCAGTACGCACTGCGTCTGACCCGGCTGACCCGTCGCCGCGAGGGCGGCGTGCCGGACTTCGTGGAGGAGTTCGTCGACTGGGGTGCCGGTCCGCGAGCGAGTCAGAACCTGATCCTCGCCGGCAAAGCACGAGCGTTGTTGAAAGGGCGCTTCCATGTCAGCACCGACGACATCGCCAACGTCGCCGCCCCGGTCCTTCGTCACCGCATCGTGACCAACTTCGCCGCGGAGTCCGAAGGCATCGACAGCGACGTCATCGTCGAGAAGCTCATCGCCCACGTCCCCAAGCAACAGTTCGAAGGCGACGCGAAACAACAGGGCAAGATGCTCAGGGACCAACCGGCGGCGTGAGGTATGGAGATCGAACCAGGACAGATCATCGATGGAACGGTCAAAGGAGTTCCTCACTATGGCGTGTATTTTGACATTGTTGGAGGTACTGCACTGCTGCTGATTCCGAACATTCCGTTATCGCTCAGCCGCGACTTGCAGGGCAACTTCGTTGTCGGGGTGCGGCACCGACTTTTGGTGGACAGTGTCAATCGTGAAAAACAGACCGTGTCAGTTCGACTTGCAGATTTCCCTGATGCAAGGCGTGAAAATTCGGAGTTGGATGAGGTTCTGCGGCAACAGTCCCGGCGCGATTTCGACCTGCATCGATTGCTCAAGCGCGAGCCTTTCATCGCCTTCGACTTGATGTTGAATCACGGCCGATGCATCCCCGTGAGCCATCCGGGACAACTTCGTGTCGAAGAGTCCGGGCGTCTGGTGTTCCGCCGAGCATCCGAGGTAATGATTTTCTTCAAGAACGACATCTGTGGCTATGTGATTCATCAAGACGACGATCAAGCGTGACCACCACCAACAAATATCTCGACCCGCGGACGCTCAATCGCATTCGCAACCTTGAACTCCGGGCGCGGACGACGGTGGAAGGTCTGCGCATCGGCCAGCACCGTTCGCCCTACAAGGGATCGTCCGTTGAGTTCGCCGAGCACCGGCAGTACACCGCCGGGGACGACACCCGGCACGTCGACTGGAAGGTCTTCGGCCGCACCGACAAGATCTTCATCAAGCAGTTCCAAGCCGAGACCGAACTGCGCCTCGTCCTCGTCGTCGACGCGTCTGAATCCATGGACTTCGGCAGTCTCGACTCGATCGACGCCCCCGGCGACGAGTGGACCAAGTACGACCACGCCACCGCCATCGCCGCGACCTTGGCCTACATGGCGACACGCCAGAGCGACAGTGTCGGACTGGCGATCTTCGATCAAGTCGTCTCCCGTTACTTCAAACCCAGCAGCCAGCCCGGCACCTGGCGGCAACTCGTCACCGAACTCGGCGCGATCCCGCGTTGGAATCCGACCGCCATCGGAAAGGTACTCGAACAAGTCACCGGTAAGCTCACTGGCCGCAGCGTCGTCGTCGTGCTCTCCGACTTCTTCGACGACCTCGACGCGATCCAAAAAGGATTCCGCATGCTCCGTCACAAGGGCCACGAGGTGCTCGCACTCCAAGTCATGGACCCACAGGAGGTGAAGTTTCCGTTCGAGGACGTGACGATGTTCGAGGGTTTGGAGGAAGCCGGCGAACTGTTGGCCGAACCGCGTGCCCTGCGGGATGCGTACCTCCAGCAGATGCAGGAACACACCGACGAACTCGCCCACCGTTGCCGCCGCATGGGCATCGACTTTGAGCGCTTCGATAGTGGCGAGCCGTTGGACGTTGCGATCAGCACCTTCCTTGCACGCCGGTCGGACCGGCTGAGGGTAACGACATGAAGAAGGTCGTCGTGGGATTGGCGATGGTTGCCGTGGTGTTCCTTGGTGGTACTGCTGCGGTGGTCGCTTACGGTGAGTACTCGATCGGGCAACGGCTCGGTGTGGCACAGATACCTGTTGACCCGGCTTATCAAACTCGGGAAGCATTCATCGAAGCTGTTGGTGGTGCGATGCTGAGCCACCTCGGACTGGACGCGACCACCGAGTTCACCGCCCGAGTCACTCAACGGGGGCCGGACAAGCGTGACCTCGTGATCGTCGGTCCCGATGTCCCCGACGAGTTCTGTACCAAGGTTTGGTTTCGCATCGGAACAACGTCGGAAGATGAGATCGGCTGGGATTATGTAGCCGAGGTCCACCGCATGCCCGGCGGCCCTGAAATCGTGAAGATCACTACGGGATATTGATGAGTTTTCTCAACCCCATCTTCGCCATCCTCGGTGTCGCGCTGGTCGCGATTCCGGTGATCATTCACATTCTCAACCGCCGACGGTTCAAGCGGGTGAAGTGGGCGGCGATGGAGTTTCTGCTCAAGGCCATGAAGAAGAATCGCAAGCGGCTGCGGTTCGAGTCGTGGCTGCTGTTGCTCACCCGTTGCGCGATCGTGGCGTTGATCGGAATGGCACTCGCCCGACCGATGGGGTGTGGCGACGGAACACTCGCCCAGCTCGCCGGTCGGCCGTCGGGGTTGCACGTGATCGTGCTCGACACCTCCGGCTCGATGCGTTACCAACGAACCGACGGAACGACCAACTTCGAGCGGGCCAAGGACGTCGTTCGCCGCATCATCGATCGGCTCGACACCGGCGGCGAACGGGTTGCCGTCGTGACGACCGGCGGTTCGGCGCGGTTGCTCTTCGGTGAGCCGACGTTCGATCTGACCGCCGCGCTCGACGCCATGGCCGATGCGGAAGTGAGCTTTGCCGGGACCGATTTGAACGGAGCGTTCTCCGCGGCCATGGAACTCGGCACGTTCGCATCGGATGAGCCGACGCGGGTGCTCCATTTGGTGACCGATGCGGCGGAGGGGGCGTGGTCGGACAATCGCCTTCCAGAGCTGGCCCCGGCGTTGGCCGAGACGTTCACCGACATCGTGCATCACGACGTGGCCGATGTCGCGCCGACGAACACCGCCGTCGCCGATCTGGGCACGTCCGCCGGCCTGATCCGTAGCGGCTTCAACAACACCCTCGACGCCGAGCTACGCGGCTTCGGTAACGTCGGCACCGCAGATGTCGTCGCCCGGCTCGATGGCCAGTCGTTGCCGCTCACGACCAATGTGATTTCACCGACGCCGACCGGCGAGTCGGTGCTGGTTTCGCCCAACCTCGCCGACGGCGGGCGGCACGTGCTGGAGGTGCTGGTGACCGGCGGCGATCCGTTGCCGGCCGACGATGTTCGGCGTGGGGTGATCGATGTCGCGGCGGCGTTGCCAGTGTTGATCGTCGAAGGCCGACGTGGCATCGACGCACTCTCGGGTAGCGGGGCGGTGCTCGATACGGCGCTCGCGCCGCCGTTCGATGATGCCGCCCCCGGCACCGACACCCGCAGTTACGTTCGCACCGAACTCATCAGCGATCTCGAACTCGAAGCCCAGGTGCTCGGTAGCTACCGGGCCGTGTACCTCGCCGATGTCGGCAATATCTCCGATGCCGCAGCCGACGCACTTCGAAAGTACGTCGAGACCGGCGGCACATTGTTCGTGTTCCTCGGCGGTCAGGTCGACATCGACGATTACAACCAAACCCTCGGCGGTCGTGGTCTGTTGCCCGGCGGGCTCGTCCAACTCGTCCGCGTGGACGGTGTGGGGCGTCGCGTGGACTTCGATCCTAACGACGTGCTTCATCCGTTCCTCGCGGCATTTTCACGTGTGAGCCGCAGCGGTCTCGATACGGCGACCGTCTCGCAGTACTTCCGCATCACGCCAAGCGTCGACACTGCCGAGACCGTGCTGTCATTGCAGCCCGAAGCCGATCGCGCTGCCGATCCGCTGATCCTCACCCATCGCGTCGGCAGCGGCCGGGTCGTGACGCTTGCCACGTCAACCGCCTACGCCGATGGCGAGTGGAACACGCTGATTTCCAAGCCGGTGTTCGTCAGTCTCATCCATGAGTTGCTGTCCAAGTCGGCCGGCGGCGGGGATCGTTGGCTTAACGTCGAGGTGGGGGAGCCGTTGGTTCTCCCGGCGGCGGTGCGGGTGACGGAAACGCCCATGCTACGAACGGCCGACGGCGATTCGTCATTGCTCGATCGCGGTGACGACGGTGTCTGGCGTAGCGAACCGATCGAACGGCCCGGCATGCTGACGTTGGACGTCGGCACCGCGACCTATCCGATCGCCGCGAACATGCCGGCTCAGGAAAGCGACATCCGCCGGCTCGACGAGGCGGCGTTGCGTGACGCGCTGGGCGGGATCGAACTGACTTTCGCCGACGTCGATAGCGAGGTTGGTTTGGAAACGACGAACAACGACTTCGGCTGGCCGTTGCTACTGAGCGTGCTCGGCCTGGTCGCCGCCGAAACCTGGATGGCCCTGAAGTTTGGACATAGCAAGGGATAAGGTCGCACACGGATGCAACGACTGCTCGAAATTCTCCTCGGACTCGATGGCGGCTTCCTCGGTCGTGAGGGGGACTTGTCGTTCGACTTCAACCCGGCTTGGCCGGGCGGGTCGACGGTCGGTCATGGGTTGATCAACGCGGTGCTCGTTGTTGCCGCGGTTGCGTTGGTAGTGTGGATCTACCGACGCGAAGGACGCAAGCGATCGACCAAGCTGATCCTCGGCGGGTTGCGTCTGTCGTTGCTCCTGCTGTTGATCACGCTGCTCAATCGTCCGGTCTTGACCCTGACGCAGACGCGCGAGGAGCCGAGCGTGGTGGCGGTGATGGTCGACGACTCGTCGAGCATGTCGGTGCGGGACGTGGGCGAATCGACCGACCCGGCCCGACCGACCCGCTTCGCCGCGGCCAACCAGCTGATCGAGCAATTGCTGCCGACGCTGGCCGAGACCCATCAGGTCGAGTTGTTCCGCTTCGACGACTCGGCGGTGAACACCGACACCGACCAACTCGCGACCCTGGAGCCGACCGGCGGGGCGACGCAGGTGACGCCGTCGGTGCGTGCGGTGGAGCGGGAGCTTGCGGGGCGGAACCTTGCCGGCGTCGTGGTGCTCAGCGATTTCCAGGACACGCCCCGGGCAGCGGACACGGCGCTGCTCGATCAGCTTCGCGACGCGGGGGTGCAGATCCTCCCTGTCCCCGTCGGCTCCCCGACGCCGCCGGCCAACCTTGATGTCGTGTCGGTCAGCGCCCAGGAAACCGCCTTCGCCGGCGACATCGTCAACATCGCCGTCGACCTGCGTGCCGACAATCTTCCCGCCGGCGAGCCGGTCACGCTCCAACTCGTCGATCGTGCCACGGGCGTCGTCCAGGCCGGCCCCGACGGACGCCCGGCCCGGACCACGCTCAACCCTGAACCCGGCGAGCCGCTCGAAACCGATTTGCAGATCAAGACCGACCAGGTCGGCACGCTCGACCTTCTCGTCGAAGCCGTCCCGCTCGTCGGCGAACTGACCGAGGACGACAACCGCCGGCCGCTGCGGATCGAGGTGCTCGACGCGTCGATCGCCGTGCTCTACGTCGATGGCTATCCGCGTTGGGAGTTTCGCTACCTCAAACAGGAATTGACCCGCGACAAGACCGTCGAGCTTTCGGTGCTGCTCTACAGCGCCGACCCCGGCTTCCCGCAGGGCGGCAACAATCCGGTCCGCCGTTTTCCCGAGAGCATGGACGAGATGCTCGAGTACGACGTGATCCTCCTGGGCGACGTCGACCCGATCCAGTTCAGTGACTTCCAGCTTCAACTCATCCGTGAGTACGTCGCGGAGAAGGGCGGCGGGTTCGGCATGCTCGCCGGGCCGAGGTACTCGCCGCAGGAGTACATCGGCACGCCGATCGAACAAGTGCTGCCGGTCGACGTGACCGAGGTCGCCAGCTTCGCCTTCGCCCAGGGCACGACGATCACCGAGGGCTACCGCCCGGTCCTCACCGCCGCCGGTGAACAGCTCGGCATGTTCCGCTTCTTCGCCGACCGCGAGCAGAATCAACGCTACCTCGAGAACGACCTGCCCGAGTCGCTCTGGTACGTTCGCGGCATCGAGGCCAAGCCCGGCGTCGCGCAGGTCCTCGCCCAGCACCCGACCGCCCAAGCCCCCTCGGGCCAGCCGGCACCGCTGCTCATCGGCGGGCGCTACGGCAGTGGTCGGACGCTTTTCGCCGCAATCGACGACTCTTGGCGTTGGCGGTACTACACCGGCGAGGCCGTCTTCAACACGTACTGGGTGCAGAACCTCCGCTACCTCGCCCGCGGCCGAAAGCTCGGCCAACGCCGTTACACCTTCGACGCCGACCGGCCGGCCTACGCGCTGGGCGAGCAGGTCACCGTGAGCTTCCGCGCCCTCGACGGCGGCCTGCTTTCGCAACTCGGCGACAGCATCGGGGTGAACGTCAAGGACAGCGACGGCGTGGCCGTCCGACAACTCACGCTCCGCCAACAGGAGAACCGCCCCGACACGTTCGTCGCGACCTTCACCGCCGACGGCATCGGAACCTACGCCGCGGAACTGAACGATCTGCCGCAAGCCGCCGGGGCCGGCGTGTCGATCCAGGTGGAAGCCCCGACGTTGGAGCTCGCCCGGCCGCAGGTCGATGTCGAAGCGTCGACCGCACTCGCCAGCGAGACCGGCGGCGAAGTCGTGCCGCTGGCCGACGCGCTGGATCGACTGCCGCAGTTGCTGACCAGCGCCGCCCGGTCGGTGCCGATCCGCATGGAACAGGCGTTGTGGGACGCCCCGATCGCGTTGGTGTTGTTCGTGTTGTTGATCACCGCCGAGTGGGTCGGCCGAAAGATGGCGGGGATGTTGTGAACGATGAAGACTCAACCTCCGTCATCCCGAGCGCAGCCGAGGGATCTAGCACCGGACGCCCGGCGGCTGATTCGAGCGGTCGGTGTCCGGTGCTAGATCCCTCGGCTGCGCTCGGAATGACAACTTCGACGTAACATTTCGCGGGTTTGCCCGTCTGTATTTTGGTATCAAGGAGCCCCCATGCCCGTCCAGCAACTCATCGACGTCCTGGAATCGCTGCGGCAGAAGGCCAAGGCGCTGAGCCTGGTCTACGGGCTCGGGTTGCTGTTGGCGGCGTTTGCCGGGGCGTCGCTGTTCGTCGTCGCCGCCGACTACTTCCTCGACCTGGCGGCGATCCCGCGGATGGTGCTGCTGCTCGGCTCGTTCGTGTTGCTCGGTTACGTCGGCTACCGCTTCATCGTCAAGCCGGCGTCGGAGCGGGTGACGCTTTCGGACATGGCCGGGCGGGTCGAGACGGTCTTCCCCGAGTTCGACGATCGCCTGCGTTCTGCCGTGAACTTCGCGACGACCCAGGACAAGGTCGGCTCCGAGCGGATGCGTAGCAAAGTCATGACCCAGGCCGGCGACATCGCGGCCCACGTCAACTTCTCCCAGGTCATCCAACCCAAGCCCGCACTCTTCACCTTCACGGGCGGCGTCGCGGCGTTGCTGGTGCTGGTGCTCGGGGCCGTCCTCATCGGCCAAACCTATCGCGGCATCATCGCGTCGCGCCTGTTCACGCCCTTCGACGCCGCCGACTGGCCGACCCAGCAGGTCATCGGTCTGCCCGCCACGCTGCCCGAGAAAGTCCCCGCCGGCCAACGGGTCATGGTCGAAATCACCGTCGACAAGGGCGACCGCGAAGACCTACGCCCGATCGCCAAGTACCGCACCGGCGATGGCCAGGAACGCGAGGTCTTCCTCGAACGCATTGATGGCAACCGCTACGCCGCAACCCTCGACACCCGCTTGGTCAACGGCGACACCGCGGCCCCGCTGAACATCCGCGTCGAGGCCGGCGATGCCGAGGCGACGCTCGCGCCGGTGCAAATCGTGCCGCGCCTGCGGGTCGAGTCGGTGTCGGCCGTCGCGACGCCGCCGGCGTATGTGCCGAGCCGTGATGAGAAGACCTTCGACCTCGCCCGCGGCACCGCCGTCGTCGGCCAGGGGTCGTCGGTCACGCTCCGCGTTGCCTTCAACAAACAGCTCGGCGACATGATCGACCTCGTGCCGCTGGGCGAGACGCAGCTGCCCGAGTTGCCCTGGGTGCTCGACGGCAACACCGCGACGGCTAGCTTCGTCGCCGAGGATTCGCTGCGCTTCCGGGTGAACGCGACCGATGCCGACGGGTTCAAGAACAGCGCCGTCGGCGAGTATGGGCTGTTGGTTCGCCCCGACCAGTCGCCGACGATCGTGATCGAGCAGCCCCGCCGCAACGAGCGCCGCACCGCCGACACGACGGTGCCGTTGATCGCTGCTGCCGAGGACGACTATGGCTTCGACGGTGTCGAGCTGCGTGTTCGCAAGCTGGGCGGCCCCGACGAGGAACCGGTGGACTGGGTGGTGCCGCTGGTCGCGGAGGCCGAGCCGGTCGACGGCGTCGGTTGGACCCGCTCCCAGCGCGGCGACACCGGCGTGCGCTTCCGCCTCGTCCACGACTGGAAGCCTGCCGATCTCGACGGGGCCGACCTCGAACCCGGCGACGTGCTCGAGTACCAACTCGCCGCCCAGGACAACTACGAACGCGCCGGCTCCCGCCACGCACCCGCGCTCTCCGGTAAGCTCCGCATCACGATCATTTCGCAAGAAGACCTCTCCAACGAGATCATCGACGACCTGCGTCAAATCCGCGATCAGGTCTCCGCCGTGCGCGGCCGACAGGAACGCACCCGGCAGGAGACCAGCGACCTCGCCCAGGACACGCGCGACAAGCAGGAGCTCGACGAAGCGGACCAGGCAACGGCCAAACGCCTGGTGCGCGACCAAAGCGCCGCCGCCGGTGCCGCCAAGCGACTGGCCCAGCAGGTGCAGGAACTGCAAGACCGCCTTGAAGAGAACGCGTCGGAAGACGAGGATCTTACGGATCTGACCGAGACCGTTGCCGAGAAGCTCGAGCGTGCGGCGGAAGAGCCGATGAAGGAGGCGACCGGTGAACTCTCCACGGCCGCCTCCGAGAAGGCCGCCCAGCCACGCCGCGAACAAGCCCTCGAAGACGCCGGCCAAGCCCAACAGCAGGCCGTCGCTCAACTGGAAGACGCGATCCAGCAGATGGAAAACATCGGCTCGCTGCGCGGCGCGATCGAACAACTTGAAAACCTCCTCGATAAGCAACGCGAAGCCGCCCAGGCCACGCGCGAAGCCGTCAACCAGGAGCGCGGCAAGGACCGCGCCGATGTCGGGGAAGACACGCAGGAAAAACTCGACGCCGCCGCGGAGCAGCAACGCGAGGTCGCCGAGCAGACGCAGAAGGCCATCGAGCAGATGGAGAAGATGGCCGAGCAGATGAAGCAGTCGGACCCCGAGGCGTCCGAGGCGATGCAGCAGGCCGCCCAGACCGCTCAACGCCGCAACGTCACCCAGCAGCAGCAGGAAGCCGCCGAGCAAACCGAGCAGAACGCCGGCCAACAGGCCCAGCAGAACCAGCAGCAGGTTGAGCTCGGCATGGAGATGATCCTCAGGGATCTCAAGGAGGCCGAGAAGCAGCAACTCGCCCGCATGCAGCGCAAGCTCGCCGAGTTGCAGGAACAGGTCGCGACGCTCATCCGTCGGCAGGCCGGGCACAACGTCGACAACCTCGCCCTGCGTGGTGCCGAGGGGCTCGAAGCCGTCGCGGCAGAGGTCGTCGCCGAACTGCTCGCGACCGCCGAACGCCTCGACGCCGAGGGCAATCCCGTCCCGCCCGATCGCCTCGACGCCAACATCCTCTCCCAGTCGCAGCAGCAGACCGAACGCAACACGCGGTCGATCTCCAAGGACGCCGAGGAGCAACGCAACGGCGGCGAAGTCGCGGCCAAGCTGACCCGTGCCGCCGGCCGCATGGAGCGTGCGATCATCATGCTCCGCGACCGCGACCTGCCCGGCGCCTACCCGTCGATGGACGAAGCCCTCGCCTCGCTTCGTGAAGCCAAGACGCTGCTCGACGAACAGAAGAACGAGGTCGACGAACAGGTCGCCCAACAGCAACGCGACGCGATCCGACAGCGATTGATCCAAACGCGCACCGATCAGATCGCGATCAACGAGCGGACCGCCGAGCTGGAGGCCAAGCGTGTCGCCGGTGAACTCAACCGCGCCGACCGCTTGGAGTTGACGCGGATGCCCGCCGGTCAGGGCAAGCTTGCCGATTCGATGAACGGCATCAGCAGCGACCTCGCCGGCCTCGGTGGTGTCGTCTACGTCTGGACCGCCAACCAGGTCCGTGACGGCATGAACGCCGTCAAGCAAAAGCTCGCCGACTCCGACACCGCCGCCGGCACGCAGGCCCAGCAGGCGACGGTGATCGCGCAGTTGGACGCGATGATCGAGAACCTCAAGCAGGAGCCACGGGAACAGGAGTTCGAGCAACGCCAGCAGGGCGGTGGTGGTGGAGGCGGCGGCGGTGGCGATCAGCCGTCCTTCCCAACCGTGACCGAGCTGAAGCTTTTGCAGTCGATTCAGCAAACGGTCAACGACGCGACGATCGAACAGGCCGCGATCGAGCCCCGTAATGAAGGCGAACTCGAACGCCTCGGGGCACGTCAGGGCGAGATGCGTAACCTGCTCGACGAGCTCTTGCGGAAAGCCTCCCGTGGCGAGATGCAACTCGGTCCCGAACCGGACAATCGCGACCAACTGCCCGAGGAAGTCACCGAGCAGGAGGTCGAGGACGACGAGCTCATGGCCGAGTTGCTCGGCGGTAACGAAGGCCAAAACGCCCAGGAAAAACAGGTCAATCGCATCGGCGACCGGATGGCCCGCAGCCGCCAACGCCTCGCGATCAACCACGACCCGGGTAAGACGACGCAGATCATCCAGCGTCGTATCCAGCTCGACTTCGACGACCTGATCGCACAAGCTCGCGAGCAGCAGTCGCAACAGCAACAACAGCAGGGCGGCGGAGGCGGCGAGCAGCAAGCGGCCCAGCCCAATCAAGGGCAGCCGCAAGGCGGACAAGCCAACGCCCAGCAAAACGCCGCCGCCCAGGGCAACGCCGAGGACAGCACTGACGGCACGCGTGAGATGGACGTCGGCGAAGCCGTTACCGGCGGCGACATCGCCGGCGCCGTCAACGAGTGGGGCCAACTCACCGAACGCCAGCGCCAAGCCGTTATCGAAGGCACCGACGACCAAACACTGCCGGCCTACGAACAGTTGGTTCGTGACTATTACAGAGGCCTCAACGAGAAAGCGCAGGGCGAATAATGCGGAACCTCCCGATCTCACCGTTGCTGGCCGCGGCGTTACTGACATCTCCCGCGCTGGCTCAGGAAGCCCCGTTGCCCGGCAACGGCCAGGAACGATTCGACCCCATCACCGGTGAAGAGATCACGCCCGAAGCGCGCCGTGCGATCGAGCGTGGATTGGCCTACCTGTCCACCCGGCAGAACGACAACGGTTCGTTCGGTGCGCGTGGTGGTGTCGGCGCATCGAGCGCTATTACTTCGCTGGCCGCGTTGGCGTTCATGTCCGCCGGCAACCTGCCGGGTCGGGGCATTTACGGCGACAACGTCGCCCGCGCCGTTGATTACATCCTCGACACCGCCCAGCCGTCCGGTCTGCTTAGCGCCGAGAATGCTCACGGCGTGATGTACTCCCATGGCTTTGCCGCGCTTTTCCTTGGCGAGGTTTACGGCATGACCGGCGACCCGCGGATCAAGGAGGTGCTCAAGGACGCCGTCAAGCTCATCGAGAAGTCCCAGAACCACGAAGGCGGCTGGCGCTACCAACCGGCCCCGGTCGACGCGGACGTTTCCGTCACGATTTGCCAGATCATGGCGTTGCGTGCGGCGCGTGATGCAGGGATCAACGTCGACGCCGAAGTGATCGACCGCGCGGTCGAGTACGTCAAAAAATGCCAGACTGCCGACGGCGGCTTTTCGTACATGCTCGCCGCCGGGCGTGCGCACGGCAGCAGCGCGTTTCCCCGCAGCGCTGCCGGGCTCGCGAGTCTGTACTACGCGGGCATCAGCGAAGGCCCGGAGGTCGAGCGGGCGTTGGCGTACTTGCTCCGCAACATCCCCGGCCAGGGCCGGGGCGGTCGTCAGGCACACTACTACTACGGCCACTACTACGCCGCCCAGGCCGCCTTCCTCGCCGGCGGCGAGTGGTGGGCGCAGTGGTTCCCGGCCATCCGCGAAGAACTCCTCGCCAACCAGAACGCCACCAGCGGCGCGTGGTCCGGCGAGGTCAACGACGAGTACGCCACGTCGATGGCGTTGATCATCCTGCAAATGCCCAACCGTTACTTGCCGGTGTTCAGCGGGAAAGGGCCGGGAAGCTGATGCGTGTTGCCCTTGCCATCGCGCTCGCATTGTCGCTGCCCGTTACCGTGTTCGCGCAGTTGCGTGTGGTTCAGACCGACGGCAGTTCCATCGACGCCGAGATTCTGAAGATCGACCCCGAAGCCGGCGTCAGCATCGACACGGCAACCGTCATCCCGTGGGATCAGATCGTGCGTGTCGATCGGACCTCGCCCGCTCTCGATGCCCGGCGTGGGACGTTCGCGTTGCACCTGCGTGGCGGCGGCAGGCTGGTCGGCCGACCGATCGAGACCGTCGGCGAAACGCTGCACTTCGATGACGCGAACGTCGGCGAGATCGCGGTCGATCTTTCGGCCATCGCGGGCATGGTGCCGTACGGACAGTCACTGCCGAGCATGCCCAGTGCGACCGACGTGCTCCGGCTGGCCAACGATGATGTGCTCCGTGGCGTCGTGCTCGAACTCGACGCCGACCAAGCCACGATCCAAACCGACGACGGTCAAACCATCGCCGTCGAACTCGCCACGGTGACCCGGCTGCAACTCGCGCCGCTCGGGCCAACTCCGGATGTGGGACGCTACCTCGTTCACCTCGGCGGCGGTTGGGCCTATCCGGTCTCGGCGGTGACGATCGAGCGCGGCGCTTTGCGGTTGACGATCCGCCGCCCCGAGGGGTCGCCGGCGGAGCCGTTCGCACCGATTTCGAAAAGCTGGCTCGATCAGATCGAGCAAGTCGGGGGCCCGGTGCGTTTCGTCAGCGATCTCACGCCGACCGACGCGACGATGACGCCGTACCTCGCCGCGTCCGATGCCGGTACGACGGTTCCTTATCTCGTCGAAGAACGCAACCTGCGTGTTCGGCCCCGAAGCACGTTGACTTTCGACATTCCTGAAGGGTTCACCCATCTGCGGTTCGGCTACGAACTTGCCCCCGGCCATCGCCCGCTCGGTGACGTCTCGGTGCGTGTGTTGCTCGACGGCGTGTCGATCCACGAAGCACGGAACGTCACGTCCGCCGTTGCGGTCCGCCTCGATCTCGACATCGCGGGCGGTTCGTCACTGACGCTCGAGGTTGATTACGGTGAGAACTTCGACGTGCAGGACGAGCTGCTCTGGCTCGAGCCAACCTTTCTGAAACGCTGAGCGGTCTACACTCGCGGTCCATGAGCTTCTCGAAAGACTTTCTCTGGGGCGTGGCCGCTGCGTCGTATCAAGTCGAGGGCGGGCACACCGACGGACGTGTGCCGAGCGTGTGGGACATGCATGCCGCTTGGCCCGGCAAAGTGTTCGAGGAGCATAACGGCTCGGTCGCCTGCGATCAGTACAACCGTTACGAAGAAGACGCCCAACTCATGGCCGACCTGGGTGCGAAGGCGTATCGCTTCAGCATCGCCTGGCCGCGCGTGATGAGCGATGACGGTCAACTCAACAAGCCCGGTCTCGACTACTACGACCGACTTGCCGATGCGCTGCTGGCCAAAGGCGTGACGCCTTGGGCGACGCTCTTCCACTGGGACATGCCAATGTGGGCCTTCCGCAAGGGTGGCTGGCTCAACCGCGCGTCGGCCGACTGGTTCGCCGAGTACGTCGAGCACATCGCCGACGCATTGGGCGACCGAGTGAAGAATTGGTTCACGCTCAATGAGCCGCAGGTGTTCCTCGGGCTCGGGCATCAAACCGGTGAGCACGCGCCCGGGATCAAGCTGCCCGACAGCGAACTCGTCATCGCGGCGCATCACACGCTCATGGCGCACGGCCGCGCGGTGAAGGTGCTGCGTGAAAAGGTCGACGACGCTCGCGTCGGCTTCGCCCCGACCAGCCCAGTTGCTGCCGCAGCATCGGACAGCCCCGAGGACATCGAAGCCGCTCGCCGGTTCATGTTCACCTGCGAGCCCAAGCGTTGGATCTGGTCCGACACCTGGTACAGCGGCCCGGCGATCCAGGGGGCATATCCCGATGACGGTCTGGCATTTCTCGGCAAGCACCTGCCCGCCGGCTTCGAGGACGATATCGCTCGCGTCATCCACGAGCCGCTCGATTTCTTTGGCGTCAACGTCTACCAAGGACCGACGATCAAGGCGACCGACGACGGTCCCAAGCCGGTGCCATTCCCCGTCGGCGGGCCGATCACGATGTTCCACTGGGCCGTCACGCCCGAAGTGCTGTACTGGGGCCCGAAGCTCTTCAACGAGCGGTACGGCCTGCCGGTCTACGTCACGGAGAACGGTTGCGCGAGCATGGACTGGGTCCACGTCGACGGCGAGGTCCATGATGCCCCGCGGGTCGATTTCATCACCCGTTACCTGCGTGCGCTCAAACGAGCCGCTGCCGACGACGTCGACATCGCCGGGTACTTCCACTGGTCCGTGCTCGACAACTACGAATGGGCCGAGGGCTACCGCATGCGGTTCGGCATCGTCTACGTCGACTTCGAGACGCAGCAGCGCATCCCGAAGGACTCGTACAAGTGGTATGCGAAGATCATCGAAAGCAACGGCGGCGCGCTCGACGGGTAGGCCGCTACTATCCCGGCCCATGAATCCAGCGGACGAAGCCCTGTTCAACGCGAAAGTCGTCGGCCGTGAAGACCTCACGCCCGAGTTGTGCGTGATCCGTGTCGCGCCCGAGAAGGGCGAGGCGCCCGACTTTCTGCCCGGTCAGTACGCGACACTCGGCCTGCCGCCGGCGGAGGATGACACGGAGCAGCAAGCGAAGAAGGGCCTCGGTCGGTTCTGGCTTCGGCCCTACTCGATCGCCTCGCCGCCGAGCGAGCGGCGCTTCCTCGAGTTCTACGTCGCGCTCGTCGAGGACGGGGCGTTCACGCCGAAGATGTGGGCGCTGCAAGAGGGCGACGGCTTGTGGATGGGGCCCAAGTGCAAGGGCACCTTCACGATGGAGCACCTGCCCCGCGATCAGCACATCGTCACCATCTCCACCGGTACCGGGCTCGCGCCCTTCATGTCGATGCTCAACCACTACCGCGGGCAGGATCGCTGGAAGACCTACACCGTCATCCACGGCACGCGCAAGTGCAACGACCTCGGGTACCGCCGCGAGCTCGAGGCGGTGGTCGGCGATGATCCGACGGTCCGCTACATCCCGACGTGCAGCCGGGAGCCGGACGAGCCGGGCAACGACTGGAAGGGTCTGCGTGGCCGGGTGAACGTCGCGATCGAGACCAAGAACTTCCGCCAGTTCGCCGGCATCGACCTCGACCCGGCCGACTGCCAGGTCTTCCTTTGCGGCAACCCGCAGATGATCGAAGACATCGAGCACGACCTGCACCAACGCGGCTTCACGACGTACCAGAAAAAGAACAACCCCGACGGCAACATCCACCACGAGAAGTACTGGTGATCCTCGCCGTCGAACGAATCGTGCCTGAAGCACGCTTAACCATGTCATCCTTCGACTGCGCTCAGGATGACATGGGGGTGTGAGATTTACTCACGCCTTCGCGTCTTCGCTGAAGCCGACCAGACCGTGCTTTTCGATGTGGTCTTCGAGGTTGACGCCGGTCTTGCTCTCGGTGCGGCGGATGGTCTTTTGGAAGAACAGGTTGTTGGGGATCTGGATCGTGCTGCCGTCGCGGGCGGGGTCGTCGGTTTCCTCGCGGATGACGACGTACATCATGGTCAGGTCGACCACCTGCCCGACGACGTTGGGCCCGGCGGCGTTCTCGACCAGTTCGATGCGGTCGCCGATGCGGAACGGTTTGAAGATCATCAGCATCACCGAGCAACTGATGTTCGACAGCACCGACCACACCGCGACGAACCCGATCGCGACCAGGGCGGCCACCGCGCTGAGCGCCGCCCAGATCGAGTGCATCGGCACGCCAAACCACTGCAAGACCAGCAGCAACGCGATCAGGTAGACGACATACCGCACGAACCGTCGGATCGGCAGCACGACGCTGTCGGGGAGCTTGCGGGCGTCGCGGACTTCGTTGATGACCTTTTGGAGCAGGCGTGCGATGATGACCGCCGCGAGCAGCACGCCGAGGATGAGCCCGATCGCCGCCGCCTTGTTGATCCACCAGTTCGGATCGGACACGGTCTCGATCAGGATGTGGAACTGATTGCGTGCGTTGTCGACGACCTGCGGCGGGGCGCTAGCGAACATGGCGCGATCGTACGCGCCAACCGAAAGCCCACGGCTTCAGCCGTGGGTCTGCCCGACCCTGCGCAACTGCCGACCCACGCCTGAAGGCGTGGGCTTTACTTCAGTGCGTTGGCGATCACATCGACGATGTCGGCGACGGGGACGTTGGTGGCGTCCTTGTCGCCGCGGCGTTTGTGTTCGACGACGCCTTCGGCGAGGCCGCGGTCGCCGACGGTGATGCGGTGGGGGATGCCGATGAGGTCGGCGTCGGCGAACTTGCTGCCGGGCCGCGCGTCGCGGTCGTCGAGGAGGACGTCGATGCCTTTCGCCTGCAGGTCGGCGTAGAGCTGGTCGGCGACGGTCTTCATCTCGCCGTCGTACTTGATCGGCGTGATGACGACGGTGAAGGGCGCGAGGGCGGTCGGCCAGACGATGCCGCGGTCGTCGTGGCCCTGCTCGACGGCGGCGATGAGGATGCGACCCACGCCGATGCCGTAGCACCCCATGATCATCGGCACCCGCTCGCCCGACTCGGTCTGCACCTGCGCATCGAGCGCGTCGGAGTATTTGGTGCCGAGCTTGAAGACGTGGCCAAGCTCGATGCCCTTGCGCTCGGCAAGCGTGCCGCCGTCGTTCAGCGGCGACGGGTCATCAGCGTGGGCGTTGCGGATGTCCGCGACATGCACGCGCCGTTTTGCCGACATCAGCGGATCGATGCAGTCGCGTTTCCAGTTGAAGTGTTTGACGTGATGGTCGACTTTGTTTGCCCCGACGGTCCAGAACCCATCTTGAGCCGCATCGGGATCAACCAAGAGAAGCCCGCCCTCGGCGGCCGACTGCGGGTCTCTTTGCAGGATGTGCGGACCGACGAACCCAATCGGCAAGTCCCCTTTACGCTCATCCGGCAGCAGTCGCATTGCGCGGATGTCTGGGCTCGCAATCTTCGCGGCAGAAAGCAGTTTCGCCTCGTTCACCTCTTGGTCCCCTCGAACCACTGCGAGCACCAATACCGTATTCATCCAGGCGGTATGTTCGTTGCCCTTGCCGCAATCTGCTTCGAAGATCAGCGTCTTGAGCATGTTCTTCGGCTTGACCTTCATGAACTTGCCGACTTCTTCGATGCCGGGCATGCCGGGGGTGTGGACTTCTTCCAGCTCACCCGTCGGCTCGCCGTCGAAGGTCCACTCGCGCTCGCCGATGCCGGCCTTCTCCACGTTCGCGGCGTAGTTGCCCTTGTCGGACACGAGGATCGTGTCTTCGCCGACGTCGCAGGGGGCCATGAACTCGTGGGAGGCGTTGCCGCCGATGGGGCCGGACTCGGCTTCGACGGCCATCACCTCGATCCCGCATCGGGCGTAGATCTTCTCGTAGGCCGCGTACATCTTGTCGTACGCCGCGTCGAGGCCGGCCAGGTCGACGTCGAAGCTGTACGCGTCCTTCATCGTGAACTCGCGCACGCGCAGCAGGCCGAACCGCGGGCGGAACTCGTCGCGGAACTTGGTCTGGATCTGGTAGACGTTGAGCGGGAGCTGCTTGTAGGAGCTGACCGCGTCCTTGACGACGGAGGTGACGACTTCCTCGTGCGTGGGGCCGAGGACGTTTTCGGTGCCGTGGCGGTCTTCGAGGCGGAAGAGGTTCTCGCCGTAGGACACGTCGCGGCCGGTCTGGCGCCAGAGCTCCATCGGCTGCAAGGTCGGCATACGCAGTTCAACCGCGCCCGCCGCGTCCATCTCCCCGCGGACGACCTGCTCAGCCTTCTGGAGCGAGCGGAGCCCCAATGGCAAGAGCGTGTAAACGCCGGCGGTGAGCTGGCGGATGAACCCGGCCCGGACCAGAAGCTTGTGGGAGGGGATGACCGCGTCGGCGGGATCTTGCTTGAGCGTCGGAATGAGCGATTGCGACCAGCGCATGAAATGAACCTTGTAAGAATGAGACCGTGGCGGCGTCTTCCATGTAACCGCCGCAGGGGAGAGCCTACGGTTGGTGTTGGAACCTGCCAGCGGCCGACACTGTAGACAAACGCTGCAACGGCGTTTGCCGGCCGATCCCCCCGATTTTTTCAGATGAGCACTCCCATCCGTTCTTTCGTTGAGTCCCTGGAACCCCGCCAGCTTCTCGCCGGCATGGTGCAGGATTTGCCGTATGTCCTCGACTTCGACCGTTTTCGTGGCGGCGTGGTCGACAAGGACGGGCAGGGGACCGGGTTCACGGTGGTGCAGGGCAACACCGCCGGCGACGAGTACGAGCCGAGCCTCATCGACATCAAGCAGACGGCCGGCATCCTGTCGCTGACCAGCCGTGGCGACGCGGCGTTTGGCGGCAACTACCGCGAAGACAACACGCTCGCCAACGGTTTGCAAACGCAGTTCGACGCCTCGGCCGGCACGTTCCAGATCTCCACCACCATCCGCGGCCCGCTCGGCTACATCAACGTCGCCAACGAGCAGGCCGGCATTCTCTTCGGCCCTTCCCAGGACAACTACCTCAAGCTCGTCGTCGGCGTCGTCAACGGCAACGAGGTTATCCAGTTCCTCGACGAGCAGGACACCGGCAGCGGCATCTTCCACCAGAACGGGCTTTCGGGTCTGACCGTCGGCATCGACACCGCGACGATCACCACGAGCTTGGAGCTGATCCTCACCGGCGACCCGGCGGCGGGGCAGTTCACCGCCGCGTACCGCATCGATGGCGGCGCGCTCCAGACCGTCCCCGGCAGCGTTACTTTCACCGGTGCTCAGCGCGACAGCTTTTTCCGCGACGAGGCCCGTGCCGGGCTGCTCGTCATCCACAAGAACAACGGCACGCCGATCACCGCCGACTTCGACCAGTTCAAGATCGAGTCGGTGAGCAACAGTCGGCCGACCGTTGCCGGGATCAACCCCGAGAACACCGCGACCGACGTGCTGCGTGACGCGTTCATCGCCACGACCGGGCTGAACTTGATCGATTCGGGCCTCGATGTCGCGACGGTCAACAGCGACACGGTGGAACTGATCCGCACGAGCGACAACGTAAAAGTCCCCGCCGCGGTCAACACGACCGGCGGTGGCGACGCGATCGTCCTCACGCCCAGCGCGCTGCTCGACGCCAACACGAACTACACCTTCCGCATCACCGCAGGTGTGCTCGACGAGGACGGCCTGCAGATGGTGCCGTTCACCAGCACGTTCACGACCGGCGCGACGGCGACGCCGGTGCCGTTGAATATCGCGTTCGAGAAGGTCGAGCTGCAGAACGTCGACGGCCGGCAGTGGACGAGCGTGAGCGTCGGCCCGGACGGCCGGCTCTGGGGGACGACGTTCGACGGGTTCATCTTCCGCTACGACATCGAATCCGACGGCACGCTCAGTGCCCGGCAGACGATCACGAGCCTGCGCGATGCCGAGGGTGCGGCCCGGCTGATCACCGGGCTGGAATGGGACCCGCGCTCGACGCCGGCCAATCCGATCGCGTGGGTCACGCACACCGTAACCAACATCGTCAACGCGCCCGATTTCACCAGCAAGCTCACGCGCCTGACCGGTTCGTTCCTGGAAACCGTCGACGACGTCGTGGTCGGCTTCCCGCGTTCGATCCGTGACCACCTGACCAACCAGCCCGACTTCGGCCCCGACGGCAAGCTGTACATCCCGCAGGCCGGCAACACCGCGTTCGGCGCGCCCGACGCGGCGTGGGGCAATCGGCCCGAGCGGCTGCTCTCCGCATCGGTGCTCGTCGCGGATACCGACGCGCTCGAAGCCCGCCTCATCAGCGGTGACGGCCCGCTCGACGTGACCACCGAGGGGGTCGCGGACCCGTACGACCCGTTCGATCCGTCGGCCCCGGTGCAGATCTATGCCACGGGCTTCCGCAACATCTATGAGCTTGTCTGGCACTCCAACGGCAATCTCTACGGCGCGAACAACGGAAGTGCCGCCGGCGGTAACACGCCTAGTTCCAACGGCGTCTTCAACGGCACGCGGATCGACGGCCAGCCTTACACCGGCGGACCGATCACCGGCGTGACCAACGCCGCGAACACCCAGCCCGACACGCTCTACCGCATCGAGCAGGGCAGCTACTACGGCCACCCGAACCCGACCCGCGGCGAGTTCGTCAGCTTCGGCGGCAACCCGACCTCCGGACCCGACGCGTGGGAGTTCGTCCCCGAGTATCCGGTCGGTACTCAGCCCGATGTGAACTTCGCCGAGCCGATTTTCTCCTTCGGCAACAACTTCAGCCCCAACGGCACCATCGAATACCAATCCAACACCTTCGGCGGCGCGCTGCAGGGACGACTGTTGGTGACCCGCTACTCCGGCGGCGACGACTTGCTCGCGGTGCGGCCCAACAACTCCGGCGGCGTCGCGTCGGTTCAGGCGGGTATCCCCGGCCTGACCGGCTTCGTCGATCCGCTCGACGTCACCGAAGACCTCGACAACGGCAACCTCTACGTCGCCGAGTACGGCGGGCAGACGCTCACGCTCCTGCGTCCGGTGGAGACGGGCGGTGTCATCAGCGCGCCCAAGCGTTCGTTCATCAACGACCCGCGTGGCAGCGGCGTGCAGAACCCGTCGCAGGTCACCATCTTCAACAACGGCACCGAGCCGCTGTTGATCCCGACGGACGGGCTTTCGCTCCTCGGCGGCAGCGGGTCGAAGTTCGAACTGCCGGCACTCAGCGATCCGATCTTCGTCGACCCCGGCGAGGGGGCGGATCTGCCGTTGAACTTCAATCCTGACGCGGGTGATGCCGCGGGCGCGATCTTCACCGACACGCTCATCATCCGCTCGAGCGCGACCAACGCCGGCGAGGTCGCGGTGAACCTGCGCGGCTTGGTGACCAAGGCCGAGGGCGGCAGCGACGAGCCGTCGTTGCAACAGCTCTTCGAGTTGTACGAGTTCGACCTCGAGACCGGCGACAGCGATCCGACGACCTCGGCATTGACGATCACCGGTGCGAATGACGACATCAACGCCGACCGCTTCCGCAAGGCCGGCCCCGGCCCGGTCAGCATCGTCCCGCTCGCGGGCTTCGGCCCCGACTCCGGCCGGCCCACCGAGTACGGCATCTACTCGCCCGGCAGCCCGCAGACCGCCAGGTTCATCAACGGCACCACCGAGGGCGACGACCAGACCGTCAACGTCAAAATCCAGGGCCCGCAGAAGTTCAACGTCGACAGCCTCGTCTTCGGTCAGGGCATCACGTCCGAGGAGTTCGGCGTGGTCGGTCGCTTCAACAAGTTCGTCGATGACGGGCAGGCCCGCGTGATCTTCAGTGAGTCGACGCTCAATTTCTGGGAGCCCGACAATGCGTTCAAGGACAAGGTCAAGACCTACCCGCTAGTCGACGGCAACGGCACCGTCGTGCCCAATGCCTACGTGGTCGTGTTCGAGGAGTCGACCAACGCCGGCTTCCCGAGTGATTTCCAAGACGCGGTCATGATCCTCCGCAACGTCGAGCCGGTGCTGACTAGCGGCCCCGAGATCGGCTTCGACAACCTTGACGGCCAGCCGTACAGCAATCGCCTGGTGTTCAGTCGGATCGACACGGCCGGGCTCGATCCGGTCATTCCCAACGAGTTCAAGGACACCGCCAAGGTTCGCGTCCGCAACACCGGCGACGCCAACCTCGTCGTTTCCAACGTCAACGTGCAGGGCCAGTTCACGCTCCTCTCCGACAGCAGCTTCACCGTCGGCCCCGGCGGGTTCGAGGACGTGCTGATCCAGTTCACCGCGAGCGGCACGATCACCCGGCTCAACGGCTTCGTCGAGTTCAGCACCAACGACGCCGACGAGCCGTTCCCGCGTGTGCAACTCGCCGGCTACAGCCAGAGCGACTCCGAGGACAACAGCAGCTTCGTCAGCCAGGAGCCGACGCTCCAGACGATGTTCGACGTCTACGGCTTCAGCACCGTCACGGCTTTCGCCGGCCAAGACCTCAACGGCGGCGGCCGGGTCGAGGCCATCGGCGAGGAAGTGCTCAGCTTCTACTGGGAGAAGGCCGACGAGGAACTGCCGGTCCGCGTGCAACAACTCGCCGCCTACCACATGCAGGGCGATGCGAATCGCTTGCGTTGGTTCCCGCAGAACAACACGAGTCAGAACAACGAGATCCTCCGCATGGACGGGGCATGGTCGCAGTCGTTCCAGCCGCGCTTGTTCGGTTCCACCGATCCGGCGATCGCGACCTTCGACCCTGGCTCGACCGTCTTCGGCCTGCGCGTCGAGAACGAGTCGTCCGACTCCGCGCTCAACGTTCAGGAGCAAGGCGGCGGCGGGTTCGGGCACCACATGCGGTTCTACCCCGCCCGTGACCGCGAGGGCCGCAGCATCCCCGACACTTATCTCATGTCGATGGACTTCGCCGGGATCAACTACGACTACAACGACAACCTCTATCTGATCCAGAACGTCAAGCCCAGCGACAAGCCGGAAGTGCCGCGCAATCTCGGCGGCTACTCGACCGGCGATGGTGTCTTCCTCGACTGGGCCGATCAGCCGCAGGACCGCTACGCGGTCTTCCGTGCCACCACGCCCAACGGCCAGTACACCAACATCACCGGCTTCAACCTGAACATCTCGTTCTTCAACGACACCGACGTCGTCGACGGCCAGACGTACTACTACCAGGTCATCGCCCTCGATGCCGACGATACGGCGAGCGAAGCGACGAGCGTGGTGGTGGAGGCGTAGACGTTCAAACCCAGGTTGATGAAACGGTCTTAGCCCTTCACACGAAACGCCAGTTGTTCCATCTGGCCGACGAGGTCGACGCTGTTGACGAAGACGTCATCGGGCGTTTGTAGGGTGGTCGGGGCGAAGTTGAGTAGGCCGCGGACGCCGGCGTTGGCCAACGCGTCGGCGGTGCGTTGCGCGGCGGTGGCGGGGACCGCGAGAATGCCGAGCGTGATGTCGTGGGTTTCGACCAACGGGTTGATGCGTGCGGGGTCGTGAATCTCGACGCCGCCGAGCGACTTGCCGATCTTCCCCGCATCCGAGTCGACGACCGCGACGATGCGAAAGCCCTTGGTTTCGAACGGCTTGTACGTCAGCAACGCCCGCCCGATGTTGCCGGCCCCGGCGAGGAGCACGTTCCACTGGCGGTCGGTCCCGAGAATCCCACGCAAGCGGTGGATGAGGTCGTCGACGCGATACCCGACGCCCGGCTGGCCGAACTGCCCGAACGCGGCCAGATCCTTGCGGACCTGCGCGTCGGTGAGCGACAACGCGGCCCCGAGTACCCGACTCGATACCGTCGCTTCCCGTTGCAACGCCAGCGCTTCGAGCTCGCGCAGGTAGAGCGTGAGCCGACGAACCATCGGGGTGGCAACGGATGTGGGCAACGGGTCGTCGGGCAAGGCGAGGGATCATTGGCGGCGGATCGTCGACGTGGGGGTGATTTGCGTTTCGCGCCGCCTGTTTTGCAGATGGGTGTGGCGCGGCGACCGTGTCTGCCGATGGGTGTCCGATAGGAACGTGGGCTGCCGATCACGACGGGGATTGGTCGCCGGTAGCGACATCAGGGTCCGCCCGGCTTGACACCCCCGGCAGCGGCGTTTAGCGTCCGTGCCTTGCGAAAATGCGGTTTCGGCACGACCTGTACGGGCGTGTGCCGGGGTCGCTCGCGACCGCCATGGCACGCTGCCATGGCCCGACCAACCTCCCCGGAGATCGTGTTGAACCACCGCCTTGCCGGACATCGTCACAGTTGTATCCGTCGGACCGTTGCCGCAGCACTGCTGGTCTCGGCGTGCTTCGCCGGGACGGCCGGTGCGCAGCTTTCTTCCTCGGTCCGGTCGGACCCCGACACCACGTCGAACAATGCGGCGATCAACCAGTTCGTCGGCGACGAGGTCGCGGCCTTGGCCGACCCCGCAACTGTCGCCGGCGCGCGTGCGAAGCTCTTGGCGGAGCTCGGCGGAAGCCCGTCGCCGTCGGACGCGTTCCTGCGTGCCTACGGCTCCGCCTTGGCCGGGCCGTTGAACGCCGCGATCAGTGGCGATAACACCTTGGCCAAGATCAACGCCGCGATCGTGTTGCACGAGGCGGCCACCAAGTCGCGCAGCGGTGACCTGCTCGAGCCCGTGCTCACTGCGGTCAAGTCCGACAATCAGGCAATCGCGATCCACGGCATCCGCGCCGCCGAAGGTGTCCTGCCGGTGCTGCTCGCAACGATGGTGCGTCAGCCCGACGGCGTGTTGCTTGTTGAGGAGTTGGTGTCGGCCACCGAGCGATTCAGCGACGAACCGGCGATCCTGCTCGCCGTACACGAGTCGCTTCAGGTCGGCATGGTCAACGGACCGCAAGGGCTCAACGGCAGCAACGAACTTCGGGCCGCGGTTCCGCTGCTCGTTGACGGTGTGCTCGAGTTGGTCGAAGCCCGGTTGCCCGAGTTCGTCGACGGCTTGCCCGACACGGCCGAGCCGGAGCTGACCGCCACGATGTTCCTCACCGACAAAGACGTCGTCCGTAACCTTGGCGACCGGGAGCAGCGGGTGGCGCAAGCACTGGCCGACTTGCTCGTGCTGGCCCAGAAGCAGAACCTGATCCCGGAGAATGCTGCCGAGCGTGGCCGGATTAACACGTTGATCGACAATGTCGGCGGCGGGTTCTTCCCCTTCTCCAGCTTCGTCGCCCAGCCGGCCAAGCTGAACGAGGCCAGGGAATCGGCCAAGACCCTTGCCAGCAATGTCCGCAGCCAGACCCCGCCTTCGCAGGTCCAACCGCTGGTCGACGCGCTGATCGGCGACCTCTCGACGGCATATCCCGACCTCCGCGTGCCCGGCGAACTGCCTGCCGGCGAGTGAACGCCTTCTGAATCCGAACCACGGCCGTGTTGTTCCGTATTCATACTGGAACGGCAAGCTCGTGTGGTTTACCGTTCGTCATCGCCATGAGCAGACCCACTTTCGTATCGTGCCGCCGGCTTGTCACTTCGAGCTTCCTGTCCGTGGCGGCACTGGTTGCCGTGGTGGGGTGTGACGATTCGGCGGAATTCGCCGGCCCCGAGATCAATCCGGATGCCGAGGCCGAGTTCGTCTTTGCCAATCGCGGCGAAGTCACCCAGCTCGATCCCAACCAGATGTCCTGGATGCAGGACATCCGCATCGCTCAGGGCATGTGGGAAGGCATCTACCGCCTCGACGCCGCGACGCTCGAGCCGGTCCTTGGCGTGGGCGAGAGCGTGGAGCACTCCGAGGATTTCAAGACCTGGACCATCACGCTCAAGGACAACGCCAAGTGGAACAACGGCGACCCTGTCGTCGCCGGCGATTTCATTTTCGCGTGGAAACGGCACCTTCACGAGGCCGGCTACTACAGCTACCTCGTCGAGAAGTACATCGTCGGTGCCAAGGAGTATTCCGAGACCTACCGCGAAGGTGGCCCCGACATGGCCGATGAGTCGATGCTCGGCATGCGGGCGATCGACGACCGCACGCTCGAAGTCAACCTCACCCGCCCGGTCGCGTTCTTCCCGGACCTGCTCACGTTCACGGTCTACTGGCCGATGCACGAGGCGTCGATGGAGCCGTTCAAGGAAGTCGATGACAAGGGCCGTGTGACGTACGCCGACAACTGGTGGCAGCCGACCGCGGACGGCCCGGTCACCAACGGTGCCTACAAGCTTGACCGCAACGACCAGAAGCAGGGCCAGACGCTCGTGATGAACGAGCACTATTGGGATGCCGAAAACGTCAAGAGCCGCACGGTTCGCAGCATCTCGCCGATCGAGCACAACCTCGCGTTCCAGCGTTACGAGAACGGCCTGATCGACTGGCTCACCGACATCCCCGGCCAGTTCGCCTACGACATGCGGCAGTCCGGCCGCGACGACCTGCTGGTGGGTCCGGCGTTCGGCACATACTTCTGGTCGTTCAACACCGATCCCCAACTCGCCGACGGAACCGACAACCCGATCTCTGACGTGCTGGTTCGCAAGGCCCTCTCGGCCGCGGTCGATAAGCAGGAGATCGTCGACACCATCGTCCGCATGGATCAGATGGTCGCGACGACGTTCATCCCGCAGAACGCCAATTACTTTGACGGTTACAACCACCCGACCGGCATTGACTACGACGTCGAGCAGGCGAAGAAGTGGCTCGCCGAGGCCGGCTACCCCAATGGCGAGGGTTTCCCCCGGCTCAAGCTGTTCTACAACACCGGCACCGGCGACCACGAGCAGATCGCCCAGAACCTCGCCCGCCAGTGGCGCGAGAAGCTCGGCATCGAGTTCGACTTGGACCCGGTCGAGATGGCCCAGTTCAAGGTCCGCTACAAGCCCGAGTACGCCGAGACTGACGAGATGCGTGCCATTGCCGGAGACGGCCTGCGTGCCGGCGAGTTCGCGATCAGCCGTGGTAGCTGGTATGGCGACTACATGGACGTGACGACCTTCACCGACATGTTCATGCCCGACTCGCTCAACAACACGCCGGGCTGGGTCAGCGAGGAATACGCCCGCCTCTGCAACGAGGCCGCCCAAACGATCGATCCCCAGGCCCGCCTGGACCTCTACGCCCAGGCCGAGCAGCTACTCATCGACGAAGCGGTGATCATGCCGATCTACCACTACGTCAACACCTTCATCAAGAACCCTGCGGTCGATGGCATCCCGATGAACCCGCGAAACATGGTGATGCTCAAAGCGGTCGAAACGCCACGGTCAACGGGTCCCGGCGCGAGTAACGGCAATGACGGTGCGGCTGCTGATGCCGAGTAACTGATTCGGTTCAAGCCTCGCATCCCTCACCTTCATGGCCCGATTTCTCGCTATTCGCATCGCCCAGTTTCCGTTGATCCTGGCGATCATCTACTTGGTTACGTTTCTGCTCGCGTGGGTCGCGCCGGGTGATCCGTTTTCCGCCCAGTCGGAACGCAACGATCCCGAGCGTGTCGAAGCGCTCAAGGAAAAATACAACGTCACCAGCAGCTGGGACTTTCTCACAACGTACCCGGTCAACATGCTCAAGGGTGAGATGGGCCCGAGCTTTTCGCGGCCGGGGACGACGGTGAACGAGATCATCGCCGACGCGTTGCCGGTGTCGCTGGCGGTCGGGACGCTGGCGATCATCTTCGCGACGTTCATGGGCGTGGGCATCGGGACGCTCGCGTCGGTTCGGCGGGGCGGGGTGATCGACTTCCTTTCGCTCACGGTCGCGCTCATCGGCGTGAGCCTGCCGAGCTTCGTGGTGGCGGCGACGCTGATCACCGGGCTGACCTACAACTTTGAAGTTTTCCCGCAGGGCGGCTGGCCGACGCGGGGCTTTGCGAACCTCGACGCGTACGACTCGTCGTTCCCGTTCCTCGCGGCGTGTTTCGATTACCTCGGTTACATGATTCTCCCGGCCGCGGCGCTCTCGCTCCTGCCGATGGCGTACATCACACGCCTGACCCGCGTGAGCATGATCGACGTGCTCGGCAACGACTACGTCCGCACCGCCCGGGCCAAGGGCGTGAGCCGGATCAAGGTCATCTTCAAACACGCCCTGCGCAACGGTCTGCTCCCCGTGCTCAGCTTCCTCGGCCCCGCGACCGCCAACGTGCTGGTCGGCTCGTTCGTCGTCGAAAAGATCTTCCAACTCCCCGGCCTCGGCACCTTCTTCATTGAGTCCGTCCAGTCACGCGATCAGCCCATGATCCTCGGTACTGTCATGGTCTTTTCCATCCTGCTGCTCACGCTCAACCTCGTGGTCGACGTGCTCTACAGCGTGGTTGATCCTCGCATCAGCGTCGGGGGTGCGTCATGACGGCACCCGCGCCCGCAACGGCCGACGTCGACTACCAGCGTGACCAACGCGCCGCCGCGCCCGACTCGATCTGGCGGCAGGCGCTGCGGTCCAATCGCGTGCTCATCGGCGGAGGGGTGCTGCTGGTGATCGCGTTGATCTGCGTGGTGACGTTGCCGTGGACGCTGTTCATGCAGGACTCGGCGTTCTACTACGACGGCCAGGTAAGCGTTCCGCCCAGTGCCGCGCCGCTCGAAGGCGGGCAGGGGCTCATCGGCATCTTCGGCTACGACGCCGAGTCACGCTCGATGCTCGCGCGCACGCTGCTGGGCGGGGTGATCTCGCTCGCGGTCGGCATCGCAGCCGCGGCGATCAGCGTCGTGCTCGGCTGCGGTGTCGGGCTCCTCGCGGGCTACGCCGGCGGCAAGGTCGACGCGGCCCTCATGCGGTTCGTCGACATCATGTACGGCTTGCCGTACATCCTGCTCGTCATCCTTTTCAAGGTCGCCCTCCAAGGCCCGCTCGAAGCGCTCTTCGAATCGGTCGGGTTCTTCCGCTCCCCTTCATCGGCGGCATCGCTGGCGGTGATGTTCCTCGCGATCGGCTTGGTGAGCTGGCTCACGATGGCGCGGGTGGTGCGTGGCCAGACGCTGAGCCTGCGGGAGCAGCCGTTCATCGAAGCGTCGCGTGCCGCCGGGCTTTCGCCGTTCCGCATTTTCCGTCGGCACCTGCTGCCCAACCTCATCGGGCCGATCATCGTGTACGCGACGCTGACGGTGCCGCAGGCGATTTTGCAAGAAAGTTTCCTCAGCTTCCTCGGCATCGGCGTCGTCCCGCCGCTGCCCAGCTGGGGTTCGCTGGCGTCCGAAGGGCTCGACAACGCGTTCAACCCATTCCGCAGTACATGGTGGCAGTTGGTGTTTCCGTGCGCACTTTTGGCGGTGACGCTGCTTGCCCTAAACTTCCTCGGTGACGGCTTGCGGGATTTGTTTGACCCCAAGCGCGAAGCCGCGAAGATTTGAGTTTGGTCAGTATCTCGTAACGGAAGCCACTCATGGAAAACCGATTCGGCGTCAAAGACTTTTTTCTGTTCGGCCTGATCGCCGTCGTGCTCGTCGCGGTCGTGTTGGCGATGCTCCAGTTCGATCGCCAGTTCGACACCGTCGCCCGTCTGGATCGGCAGAACGAGATCCTCGCCAAGGACCTGAACCAGCTCGGCCAGAAGCTCGACACCCTGCTCGCCGAGACCCGCAACGGCACCATCCGCGTTATCGACCCGACGGCTCTGCAGGGCGGTGCGGCGCTGCTACCGAGCGACGGCACCTCCGGCACCGAGCAGATCACCGAAGCGGTGGACAGCGGCGACACCGAAGACCCCAATGTCGATCCCGCCGAGGTCGCTCAGCAGTCGGCCCAGTTCGACGGCGACGCGACGTTTGCCCTGCTCGAAGAAGCCGAGGCGATGCCCGACTTCGCCCGCGGCGGCTGGTTCCTCGACAACTTCGGCACCAAAATCGGTCGACTCACCCCGCTGGTCGCCTCTGACGTGTACCAGACATGGATCGAGCTGATCGTGCAGGAGAGCATGGCCCAGCGTGATCCGATCACACTGGAGTTCGAGCCTCGGCTGGCCGAGCGGTGGGACATCAGCGACGACGGGTTGACGATGACGTTCTACCTGCGCGACGGCCTGCGCTTCTCCGACGGCGAGCCGCTCACGGCGGAGGACGTCGTGTTCACGTTCGACTGGATTCTCAACCCCGAAATCCAAGCCGATCGGCACCGCTCGTACCTCGACAAGCTTGAGAGCTACGAAGCGCTGGACAGCCGGACCGTCCAATTCAAGTTCAACGAGCCGTACTTCCTGAACTTCACTGCCGTTGGCGGGCAGCTTGTTTTTCCCAAGCACATTTACGAGACGTATTCGCCGACGCAGTACAACGAAGAGCTTGGTCTATTGGTGGGCAGTGGGCCGATGATGCTGCGTGATTGGGAGACTTGGACCCCAGCCGAAGACGTGGTGCTGGTGCGTAATCCGCGCTACTGGGGCAAGCCCACGACGTTCGACCGGATGATTTTTCGCCAAGTGCAGGAAGAGGCGGCCGAGGAAGTGATGTTCCGCAACGGCCAACTCGACCGCTACGCCGCGACGCCGGAGAACTTCGACGATCTCAAGGCTGACTCGGACATTCAGGAGATCGGGTATCCGCTCAACTACGACACGCCGTACGGCGGGTACACCTACATCGGCTGGAATCAGCTCCGGCGCGAGAGTGACGAAGAGATCGACACGATCTTCGCCGACCCGATGCTGCGTCGGGCGATGACGATGATGATCGACCGTCAGCGACTGGCCGACGAGCTCTACAAGGGTTACGCCACGGTTGCCGATGGTCCTTTCGCGCCCACTGGACCGCAAAGCAACCCGGGGATCGAGCCCTGGCCCTACGACATCGGTGCGGCGTTGGAGTTACTTGAGTCGATTGGTTGGCAGGACCGCGACGGCGACGGAATTCTCGAAAACGAAGATGGGACGCCGTTGGAGTTCAACCTTCTCTACCCAGGCGGCAGTCAGTTCACCGAGAAGATTGTCCTCTCGATCCAAGACAACCTCGCCGAGGGTGGCGTGCTGATGAATCTTGAGCGTGCCGACTGGCCTGTGCTGGTCGATCGGCTCAAGAAGAGTGAGTTCGAGGCGGTGACGCTCGGCTGGAGCAGCACGCCCGAATCCGACCCGTACCAGATCTTCCACTCCGACCAAGCCAAGGTCGGCGGCGACAATCGTACCGGCTATCGTTCCGAACGCTTGGATGCCGCTATCGAAGACGCTCGCACCACGATCGACCCGAAGGCACGCTATCCCAAGTGGCACGAGGTACACCGCATCCTTCACGAGGATCAGCCCTACACCTTCCTGCTTAACCGCCAAGCGCTGCGTCTGTTCAACAAGCGGGTCAAGAACGTCGAGACCGCGCCGGCGGGCCTGAACTACGAGTACCTCAATGGCGGCGTGATCCCGTGGTACATCCCCCAGACCATGCAGCAACGCACGCAGTAGTGGCTGCTGTTCGTCGCGTGGTCTTCGTCGCCGGTCCGCCTGATCCGTCCTGATGCTCAACTACATCGTCCGCCGCATCCTGTTGTTTATCCCGACGCTGCTGGGGGCGACGTTGCTGGTGTTCGCGTTGATGCATTTCTCGCCGGTGAGCATCGAGGATTCGATCCTCCCGCCCGACGGCCAGATGACCCCCGGTGCCCGCGCCGAGCGGGAGGCGTATATCAACGCCCGCTTCGGCTTGGACAAGCCGTTCTTCGAGCAGTACCTGCGTTGGCTGAACAACGTCTCGCCGGTGGGTGTCACGGCGGTGCCCTTCGACGACCCGGCGGCGATCGACGCGCGGGCCGAGCGACGCGCCTGGCGCGCGACGGTCGAAAACGAACTGCAGGCCGACGACCCGGACTTGGACGGCGACGCTCTCATCGACGCCGTCGATGAGATCGAGCAAAAAGCCCGCGCCGACGGCGAGATCGACTTCGGCATCGAGTCCGGCGACCTGCTGTGGGGCACCAACCCGTTCAAGGGCAGCGACCTCGGCTACAGCATCGTGCTCAAACGTCCGACCTCCGAACTGATCAAGGAACGCCTGCCGGTGACGCTGTTGCTCAACGCGTTGTCGATCCCGCTGGCGCTTTCGATCAGCATCCTGACCGGCGTGTGGGCCGCCCGTCATCGCGGCGGTTGGCAGGACATCGTCAGCGGCTCGACCCTACTCGCTCTGTTCTCGATCCCGATCATCTGGGCCGGCGTGCTGGCGATCGGCTTCCTCGCCAACGACAAGTACTTTCAATGGTTCCCCGCGGCCGGGCTTTCGAGCCTCGAAGCCGAGCAGCAACCGTTCTTTCCAACCGGTTGGGGCACAGCGAACTTCCGGCCCGGTTTCCTGCTCGATTCGATGTGGCACCTGGTGTTGCCCGTGCTTTGCCTGACCTACACGCAGTTCGCGTACCTGTCGAAGTTGAGCCGGACGAGCATGCTCGAAACGCTCAACGCCGACTTCGTTCGCACCGCGCGTGCCAAGGGCTTGCCCGGGCGGGTGGTGGTCTGGCGGCATGCGTTCCGTAACGCACTGGGCCCGATCATCACGTTCCTCGCGGCACTGCTGCCGGCGGTCATCACCGGCAGCGTGGTGGTCGAGACGATCTTCACCATCGACGGCATGGGCCGACTGGTCATTGAGGCGCTGCTGCGCCAGGACAAGGAGCTGTTCTTGAGTTTGACGGTGGTCACGCTGCTGCTGACGATCATGAGTTACCTGATCGCCGACGTGCTGTACGCGATCGCTGACCCGCGGGTGAGCTATGACTGAGTTCATCCGTCTTTATCGCGCGGTCGCGGCGGAGGCGTCGTCGGTCCAGCCCGTGGCGGACTACGGCAAGGAGCTTCCGCCGACCGAGCCCCCGCCGGACGAGCCGCCGACGCGGTCGCTGTTGGCCAACGTTTTTTCCGAGACGTTCCGCAAGATCGGTGCGCGGGTCGGTGCGGTGTGGATCGTGTTCCTGCTGCTCATCGCGGTGTTCGCGCCGCTGATCGCCAACAGTCGGCCGTTCCTGCTGCGACGCGATGGCGCGTGGGAGTCGCCGTTGCTGCGCGGGCTGACGGACATCGACGTGCTGTTGCTGATCCTCTTCGGGGTGGTGGCGACGCTGGTGATCGTTCACAAGTTTGTTCGTCGACTCACGTTCGGCATCGGACTTGGTGCGTTCGCGACCGTGTTCTTCGTAAGCGGACTGACGCTTTGGTGGACCGAGCTTTGGGAACTGGCGAATCACGAACGGCTCTTGAACGGCGCGCTTGCCGAAGACCCGCTGGAACATCGCTGGCCGGCGGCCGGTGTGTTGGCGTTGCTGGCGTTGGTTGCGACGCTGCCGTGGCTGACGATGAGGGCGTGGTCGGCGAAGGTTCGCCTCGGTGCGGCGGCCGCGCTGGTCGCGGTGTTGTTGCCGATCGTCGTTTGGTTCGCGGTCAACCCGACCAACCCGCCGCGCCTGGCCCGGCTCCAGCAGTGGCGCCAGGCCGAGCAGCGTGAACAGATCGACTGGGTCATCAATGCCCCGATTCCGTTCAGCCCAAACGATCGCCTGCGTGATTTGGGCGACGCACGGAAGATCGCGCCGTGGTGGGGTGCCGACGAAGTGTCGGCGGAGTTTCCGACCAACCACTGGCTCGGCACGACGATCAACGGCGAGGACATGGCCAGCCGGATGATTTTCGCCACGCGCGTCGCACTTGCGATCGGCATCATCGCGACCGGCATCTCCTCGCTCATTGGCATCTTCGTTGGCGCGGTGATGGGCTACTTCGGCGGGATCGTCGACTTGGTGCTGATGCGATTCATCGAGATCCTCCAGGCGGTGCCGGTGCTGATCGTGCTGCTGATCGTGACGCAGTTCTTCGGTAAGGACATCTGGCTGATGATGGTCGCGATCGGGCTGATGACATGGACGGCGGACGCACGGTTTGTGCGCGCCGAGTTCCTGCGGCTTCGTGGCCAGGACTTCGTGCAGGCCGGTCGAGCGCTTGGGCTGCCGCTTCGGTCGATCCTGTTTCGTCACATGTTGCCCAACGGCGTCGCGCCGGTGTTGGTCAACGCCAGCTTCGGCATCGCGGCCGCCATCCTGCTCGAGTCCGTGCTGAGCTTCCTCGGCCTCGGCCTCGAAGCCAAGGACCCGTCTTGGGGTCAGCTGCTCAACCAAGCTCGCGAGACCGGCACCGGCTTCAGCTGGTGGATTGCGATTTTCCCGGGACTGGCGATTTTCCTGACCGTGTTCAGCTACATCCTCATCGGCGAATCGGTCCGCGACGCGATCGATCCGAAGCTCAAGAAGGACTGACGTCGAGCTACTTCCCGAACGTCTCCGGATCGATCGCGACGAAGCGGGTGATCTTGCTGACCAGGTCGGCCATCTCGTACTTCTCGCCGCAGTCGATCGGCAGGAGCACGCCCTGGGCGTGGTCGGAGGCGATGATGAGGTGCTTGTCGCCGTTGACCATGAAGCCGCTGTCCTGGGGCTGATGGCCGGTGATGATGACGTTGGCACCGACGTTCTCGGCGAACTTCTCGGTGGTGGCCGGCGACATGTTGCGGCCCCAGATGAGCTGGTAGGCCGGGCCGGTGCGACGCTGGTAGTCCGGCTTCTTGAGCCGTTCGCGTTTGAACACCGTGTAGTCGAAGTCATCGATCTGTTCGTCCTGCGGCAGCGAGTGGCAGACGAACGTCCCGCCCGGCGTGCTGACCGCCAGTGGCAGGGCGAGGAAGAATTCGGTCATGACCGACTCGACCAGGGCGCCGCCGGTCTCGCCGAAGTGGTTCTTGATGCCCTTGGTGTAGGCCTCGCAGACGCTGAGGCCAGCCTTCATGATGCCCTCGCCGAAGATCTGGGCCAGGTCGTGGTTGGCGAGGATGAAGTGAACCTGCTCGGGAAAGTCGCACTTGAGCTCGGCGGCTCGGTAGAGCATCTTCCAGCTATCCTCGGCCCCGTTGGGATCGAAGTAGCTGCCGTGGATGAGTTCGTGCAGCAGCAGGTGCCGGCGTGGGTTGTCGCCCAGGTCAGCGGTGGCCAGCAGTTTGGAAAAGTTAGTCCGCTGGTCGTGCAGGTCGCCGGTGACCCAGAGTTCGGCATTCTCTTGCAGGCGTACCACCTGCCCGTCGCGATAGGGATCGAGCATGAGCTCGTCGCGCGCTGCTTCGAAGGTCTCACTCACCTCGTCCGCGGTCACATCCGAAACGTCGGCCCAGTCGCTCATTCGGGCAGTGTTGCGCACGCATGCATCGGCGTCAATCGAGCTGGCCAAATGCCGGATCGTGCAGATGTGGCGAGTTTCGGGCGGTTTTGCACGTGACGCCGGGGCTCAGTATGAGTGTTCCGGGTGCCAGGTGGTTACTCGCCGGTCCGATCTCGGGACCGCTCGCCGGGCGCTGTGTCTCCAGCCGTCGAAGGGGTTGCCATGTTGATCTTGAGTGGCTTGGTCGAGTTGAAGCACCGCGCGGATTCGCGTGGCCAGCAGTTGTTGCCGGTGCCGTGGTACCACCGTGGGGCGTTGGGACTGATGACAGGCACGGACGTGCGTGTCGGTCTAGAGCGTGCCGAGAACGGTCGTCCGGTGGGCGACCTGGTGGTGTCAGTGCTGGACCTGATGAAACTGGACAAGATCGCGACGGTGAAAATCTCAGCCGCCGAGAGCCCCGGGGCGATCCGCGACAACCTGCCCAAGTCCCATTCGTACAACATTGCCCTGGCGGAGGCGGCGACCGTCGCGAGCGGGGCCCGTCATGAGTTGACGATGGTGCTTCAGCTGATCAACCCGGCCGACCCGGACGTGGAGACGATATCGGCCGCGGAAGGCTGGGAGGTGATGGAGCACGGACCGTCGCTGGACCTGGCGTGGCGGACGATCGCGTCGCTCCAGGACGGGTGGGTCCAACTCCCGGCCGACAACGACTGGCGGGAGCAGATCCGCGAGCACTTTCCCGACGGCGCCGACAAGGTCGACCTCAACGCCGCGGTGATCTGCTCAGACACCGAGCGGCGGTTGCTGCGTCTGGTGTTCCCGCTCAAGGGCGCGCGGACCGTTGCGATTCAGCATGAGGACGAGCCCGGCGCGCTCGACGCGATCCTGGGATGCCTGTTCGAGGCCAAGGCGAACATTCTTTCGGCGCTGCTGCGGCGTGGCGGGATGCGCAGCGGGCTTGCCAGCCTCATCGCGGTCTGTGAGCCGGACGGGGTGGAGCAGGCGTCGGAGTTCACGCAAGCACGGCTTTCGGCGCTGTTGCGAGAAAGCGGAGCGGCCAAGCAGTTCGCGACCAACATCGTGCGATGGGACGGCCCGACCGAACCGCAGCTCAATCCTGTCGCCCGCAAGGCGAACCGCTGGATCAAGCCGGTCGAAGCACGCAAGGAGTTTCGCGGTTTCATCGAATCGGCCGAGCGCAAGTATTCGGCCAAGCGGCGCAAGATCTTTCTCTCACGCCGATTCTTCGACGTCGACCTCTGCCAGCAGACCAACCGCCTGTTCGAACGCATCAAGAAGGTGCTCGCGGATCTGGGGGCCGACCCGGTCGAAGCGACCGTTGACATCGTGCAGGGCCGTTCGCCGTACAATGAAGTGACATCCCGCCTGTGGATCGCCGACGGCGGCATCATGGTCGTGACCCGGCCCCGGAACAACGGCGACGTTCATGCTTCGATCACCCCGAGCATGGGCCACGAGTTCGGCTACCTCGACGGTCAGGAAAAGCCCCTGCTGGTGTTGCTCGATGCCGAGTGTGTCACGGACTTTAACGAGAACTACGCCGTGCTGCGGGCCCGCGGATGTGGGGAGTTCACTCATGTCACCGCCTTCGACGCCAAAAGCGAGAAATCAATCGATCGACTGATCGGTCATTGGTTCAGAGAAAACTTCCCTGGGGACATGAATTCGGACTCGACCGCAGGATTCGCCGGGTGATGGTGCCAAGTCATGACTCGGGGGCAGTTGTCGGCTTTTCGGTTGATGTGCTCAGTCGCGGGCGGATTGTCTACGATACCTAGCCGCATGAGTGTGTCCGAAGCCGAGCCCGCCGTGCGCGATCCCGCCGCGTCGGCGATAATTTCCGAGCGGTCCGCCACCGGCCGCAAGCGCGTCGCCGAGCCGGTGACCAATCGGGTCCGGCTTGATGGCAAGTTCTTTAGGCTCGGCGATGCCAAGTGGTACATCAAGGGGTTCACCTACGGGCCGTTCGAACCCAACGCCGATGGCGATCCGCTGCCCGACCCGGAGCAGACGCGGCGGGACTTCGTGCAGATGCGCGACGGCGGGGCCAACTGCGTGCGGGTGTATCACATCCCGCCGGGCTGGTTGATGGCGCTGGCGGATGAGCTGGGGATGAAGCTGCTAGTCGACGTGGCCTGGCCGAAGAACCAGGCGATCAGCGACCGTGAAGTCGTCGAGTCGGCCAAGGCGTCGATGCGCGAGGCGGCAGAGCGGTGTGGAAATCACCCGGCCGTCTTTGCGCTCTCGATCGCCAACGAGATCCCGGCCGACATGGTGCGCTTCATGCGTGCCAAGCGGATCAGCGCGTTCCTCGATGACTTGGTCGCGGAGGTCAAGGCGATCGCGCCGGCGTGCCTGGTGACCTTCGCCAACTTCCCGAGCACCGAGTACCTCACGTCCGACGCGATCGACTTCGTGACGTACAACGTTTATCTGCATGAGCCGGAGACGTTTCGCCGGTACCTCGCGCGGCTTCAGCACATCGCGGGCGAGAAGCCGTTGGTGCTCGGCGAGTACGGCGTCGATACCTTCCGCGAAGCCGACGAGCAGGAGCAGGCCGATCGGCTCGGACAACAGCTTGCCGCGATGTACGAGGAAGGTCTGGCCGGCGGGTTCGTCTTCGCCTTCACCGATGACTGGTTCACGCACGGCTATCGCGTGGACGATTGGCTCTTTGGTTGCACGCGAGCCGAGGTCGGTGAGGACGGCAAGCGGATCGAGAAGCCGGCGTTTGCAGCGGTCGCCGACGCGTTCCGCCGTGCTCCGCAGACGGCCGATATCGAGCTGCCGAAGATCAGCGTCATCGTCTGCAGCTACAACGGCGCGAGCACCGTCGAGTCGTGCCTGGCGTCGATGGAGCGGATCAACTACCCGGACTACGAAGTCGTTTTCGTCGACGATGGCAGCACCGACCACACGCAAGACATCCTCGCCAAGTTCCCCTGGGTGCGGAACATCAAGCAGACGAACAAGGGCCTGAGCGTCGCGCGCAATGTCGGCATGGAGGCGGCCGAGGGCGAGATCATCGTCTACACCGACAGCGACTGCGAGGCCGACGAGGATTGGCTGTACCAGATCGCGCTGCATCTGACGCGCAGCGACCATGTCGGCATCGGCGGGCCGAACTTGATCCCGGATGAAGGCTCATGGGTTGCGGACTGCGTGGGGCTTTCGCCGGGTGGGCCGACGCACGTGATGATCGACGATCGCACCGCCGAGCATGTGCCGGGCTGCAACATGGCGTTCTACCGCTGGGCGGCGTTGGACGTCGGCGGGTTCGACTCGCAGTTCCGCAAGGCCGGCGACGACGTCGACTTCATCTGGCGTTTGCAGAACGCCGGCGGCTCGATCGGCTTCGCGTCGGCCGCGCAAGTCTGGCACTACCGCCGCAACTCCATCGAAGCGTACCTCAAGCAACAGCGCGGCTACGGCGAGGCCGAGGCGCTGCTGAAGTTCAAGCACCCCGACCGCTTCAACACGCTCGGCAGCGCCCATTGGCGCGGCCGCATCTACGGGGCTGATATCGGCGTGCGCGTCGGCAAGGACGTCATCTACCACGGCGTCTGGGGGACCGGGCTTTTCCAAACCATCTACCGCCGACCCGTGTCGCTTGTCGCGCAGCTGTTGCAGAGCGTCGAGTGGCACCTGCTCACCGCGTTCGTTTTCCTGTTGTCGGCGGCGTTTCTGCCGTTGGTGTACGTGGCGCTCGGGATGTTCTGCGTGCCGATCGTGTTGGCCATCGTCGCGGCGTGGCAGGCACCCCGGCCGCAGCACGCGTCGATCTGGACCAAGCCGCTCATCGCGTACTTGCACTGGCGTCAGCCGATCACCCGCGGCGCCGCCCGCTACACCGTTCGGCTCAAGGAGAAGGAGCTCACCCAGGAAGCCCGTGCCCATCGACGCGTGCAGAAGTTCCCCTTCGCCCCCGGCGACCGTCGGGTGTTGCAGTACTGGTCGACCGAGCACGATCGTCATGTGCTGCTCGAACGCATCGCCGCCGAGGGGCGCAAGGCACGACTGAAGATGCGCGTCGATTCGGGCTGGGCCGGCTGGGACATGGAGATCTACGGCAGCCGGTACGTGAAGGTGCAACTCACCAGCGTCACCGAGCACCACGCGGCGGGCATGCTCACGCGGCTGCGCATGGACATTCGACCCAGCGGATTCGGCAAGGTGCTCTTCGCCGGGTCGTTGGTGTTGTCGGCGTTGCTTTTGCTGCTGCTCTGGCCGTTCAGTCGCCCGGCGGTGTTGATCCCGCTCACGTGGTGGGCGCTGTTCCTGTTCAACAAGTGGAAGGTGCGCGGGCCGATTTTGGGCATGGTCGACACGGCCGCGATGAAGGCGGGATTCTGGCCGGTGGATGAAGACGCGCGGAAGGATGACCCAGAGCCGGCCATGCGTGCGGAGCCGATCTCGCCATCAGCCGGCGCGGGGGGCTTCGACAAGACGTCGCCGAGCGATGCGGAACTCGCGCGCGGTGGGGAGGCCGGTTCGTGAACACCTATCGGCGGGCGCTGGCTTACTACCGCGATGATCTGGGGAAGATCCTGCTGAGCTTCGTGCTCATTGCCGCGATGGTGTTGCTCGGCCTGCTCTCGCCGGTGCCGATTGCGATCTTCTTCAACGTGATGAACGAGGACGACTCGGCACGCGGCTGGGTGTATCGCCTGTTCGACTGGGTGCCGCGCGAGAAGACGACGGCGATGGTCGTCACCCTCACGGCGGCGATGCTCGTGCTGCGCCTCGGCAACGAGATCATCCGCACCGTCCAAGCGCAGCTCAACATCCTCATCGGCTACCGCGGCCGGACGCGCGTGCAGCTGGACCTGTTCCAGAAACTCCAACAACTCTCGCTCGGCTACCACAAGTCACAGCCGCAGGGTGACGCGATCTACCGGCTCAGCTACGACACCCACGGCTTCCACGGCGTGCTGGGCGTCGCGACCGGGGCGCTGGTCAACGTGCTCACGCTCGTCGTGATGCTCGTGATCATGCTGAACCTCGATTGGAAGCTGACGCTGATCTCGCTGGCGATCGTGCCGGCGCTGTTTCTCGTCATCACCAAGTGGGGCAACGTGCTCAAGAAGTACAACGTCGCCCAGAAGGAAGCCGACACGAACCTGACGACGCAGATCCAACGCTCACTCTCGGCGGTCGGTTTGGTGCAGGCGTTCAACCGGCAGGGCGATGAGCACGCACGTTTCGGCGACACCGTCCGGACCTACATCGACGCGTCGCTGCGGCTGCACTGGCAGGAGATCATGTACTGGCTCGTGCTGGGCGTGATCATCGCCGTCGGCTCGACCGCGATGTTTCTCTTCGGCGGACTCAGCGCGATCAACGACGGCATCTCCGTCGGAACGCTTTGGCTTTTCATCAGCTACCTCGGTCAGCTGTACGATCCGCTGAGCAAGCTGTCGGGCTCGACCGCCGGTTTGCAGTCGGCGGGGGTCGGCGTGGAGCGCGTGTTCGAGGTGTTGGACCGTGACCCGATCATCTCCGATCTGCCCGACGCTCAGGCGTTGACGACGCGGCCGCGGACGCTGCGTTTCGAAGGCGTCGACTTCCGCTATGGCGACGGCGAGTTGGTACTCAACGACGTGAGCTTCACCGTCGAGCCGGGGCAAATGGTGGCGTTCGTCGGCAGCAGCGGGGTGGGTAAAACGACGCTGCTCAATCTGCTGCCACGTTTCCACGATCCGGTCGGCGGGCGGGTGTTGCTCGACGATCACGACATGCGCGACGTGCGTGTTCACGATGTCCGCCGGCATGTGGCGTTGGTGCTGCAAGAGAACCCGATCTTGCCGACGAGTGTCGCGGAGAACATTGCCTACGGCCGCCCCGACGCGACCGACGAAGACATCCGCCGGGCCGCCGAACTCGCCGGGGCGGCCAACTTCATCGACGCGATGCCTGACGGCTACGCGACGACGATTAGCGAGCAAGGCAGCAACCTCTCCGGCGGCCAACGCCAACGCATCGCCATCGCCCGTGCCCTGCTCACCGAAGCCCCGATCGTCGTCCTCGACGAGCCAACCAGCGCCCTCGACGCTGTCCACGAGCAGCGCATCAACGACACGCTCATCGGCCTCAAGCGCCAGCGCACCATCATCGTCGTGAGCCACCGCCTGAGCACGGTGCTCGACGCCGACGTGATCCACGTCATGGACGCCGGCCGGATCGTCGAACAGGGCACCCACGAGCAACTGCTGGAGAAGCGCGGCGTCTACTGGCAGATGGCGAGACACCAGCTGCGTCTGGAGGAGGAGTGATGCGGGACGCGCCGTATTGGTGGGATTGGGAGCTTGTGATGTCGCCGCATGTGGTGAAGCGGATGGCCTCGCGTGACATCAGCGAGTTGGACATCCGAGACATGGCCGAGCGCGCCGACGGTTGGAGCTTCGACCCGTACCCTGGTCGCGTAAGGCTACATACCACAATGAATGGTCGAGCATGGCGGATCGTGGTCGAGCCGCAAGAGAACATCGAAGCGATCGAAGTCGTGACGACTTTTGCGGTATGATTAAGCCATGAGGACGATTTCACCAATGCGACCGATGGAGATGACGATCTCCTTCATGCGTGGCCGACCGTACGCGGGATACCTGTATCTTGAATCGCATAGGGCAGACAAGTCGGCCAACACAAAGGAAATGCGCGCGGGGCTTGTCGTTGATTTCAATGCGGACGGTCAGCCGCTCGGTGTCGAGATTCTCCGTTTCGACGCGACGGTGGTCGCTGACCTTGTGGAACTACTCGGTGAACTCGGGGTTGATCCGATGCCAAGTGGCGAGCTGGGGCAGCTGGAGAAACTCGCCGCGTGACCTCACGCCTGCGCATCATCGTCGGCGGGCTTGTCGGCCAGTATCCGTTGGGCGGGGTGGCGTGGGATTACTTCCACTACGTCCTCGGTCTGGCCGAGCTTGGGCATGAGGTGTACTACCACGAGGACACGTGGGTCTGGCCACACGATCCGCGCAAGAACTATCCTGTCGACGATCCGAGCTACACCGTCGATTTCATCCGGGGCTTCTTCGAACGCCACGCGCCGCACCTGGCCGACCGCTGGTGCTATGTGCTCCTGCATGACAAGCACTTTGGCATGAGCAAGGCGGCGTTCGACGAGGTCTGCCGCACGGCCGACGTCTATCTCAACGTCAGCGGCGCGTGCTTTTTGCCCGACAACCTCGGCCCGCAATGTAAGCGTGTCTTCCTCGACACCGACCCCGGCTACAACCAGATCGTCCTAGAAACCAAGCCGACGTGGAGCGAGAACGTCGACCGCTGGGCCGACACGGTGCGGGCGCATGACGTGCATCTGACGTATGCGGAGAACCTCTACGCCGACGACTGCCTGATCCCTCGTTGCGGCATCGATTGGAAGCCGACGCGTTGCGTGGTGACGTTGCCGCAATGGAAAGCTTTGCCCGCGCCCAAGCCCGGAGCGCCATGGACGACGATCATGACGTGGGGATATTTCAAGGGGAAGCTCACCTGGCAGGGCGTGGACTACGGGCAGAAGGTGCCGGAGTTCGAGAAGTTCGAGACGCTGCCGAGCCGGACCGACGTGCCGCTCCGCATGGCGGTGGCGGGACACCAGTTCGACCCGGGAAAGATCGGCGGTCTTGGCTGGGACTTCCTCGACGGACAGCAAGCCACGCTCATGCCCGAGAGTTATCAGGACTTCATCGCGACAAGCGTCGGCGAGTGGTCGGTGGCGAAGAACGTGTACGTCGCCACGCGCAGCGGGTGGTTCAGCTGCCGGACCGCGTGCTACCTCGCGGCCGGCCGGCCGGCGGTCGTGCAGGAAACCGGCTGGAGCAAGTACCTCCCCAGCGGCCCGGGTTGCCGGGCGTTCACGACGATGGCCGAAGCGACCGAAGCGCTGGCCGAGATGCAAGCGGACCTTCCGACCCACCGCGCCGCCGCCTACGACTTCGCCCGTGAGCACCTCGCGCCGGACCGGGTGTTGCCGCCGATGCTCGACGCGATCCAGTCATGACCGCTTCGCTCAACATCGTCGTCGGTGGGTACATCGTCGGACTGCCACTGGCGGGGATGACTTGGCATCACCTGCATTATCTGCTTGGCTTGGCCCGTCTCGGGCATCGGGTGACGTTTCTCGAAGACAGTGGGGCGTTCGCGGTGCCGTACAACCCGATGACGTTCGCCACCGAAGCGGACCCGAGCTACGGGATCGCGTATCTGCGGCGATGCTTCGCGGCTGTCGGGCTGGAGATTCCGTGGTGCTATGTCAGTCGCCACACCGGCCCGGGCGAACTGACGCACTTTGGCTTGAACGAACGTGAGCTTCACGACGCGATCAAGTCGGCCGACCTGTACATCTCTGTCAGCGGGGTTACGCCGTGGCACGCGTCACGCCCTCGACCCCGTCGCACGCTCGGCATCGACACCGACCCCGTCTACACGCAAGGCAAGATGCCCCGTGATGCGGAGTTCGACACGTACTGGCGTGACTTCGACCGCCGTGCGACGTTCGGGACGAACCTTGGCACGCCCGGCTGTGACGTGCCGACGCACGGGCTCGACTGGTTCCCGACACGCCAGCCGATCGTGCTGGACCAATGGCCGGTCACGCCGGTGCCGAACGACGGGGCGTTCACGACCGTCGGCCAATGGGACCACGACTCCGATCGACACGTCGATGTTGCCGGCAGCCGATTCCTCAGCAGCAAAGCCCCGGGCTGGCTGTCCTTGCGAGACCTACCGGATCGGGTACCCGCCAGCTATCGGCCGGCCATGTCAAAGGTGCCGGGCGACGTGGCCAAGGCGTTTGCGGACCGTGGTTGGACGTTCACGGATCCGACCGAGCCGTCGTTGTCGCTTGACGCATACGGCGGCTACATCGGTGCCAGTCTGGCGGAGTTGACGCCGGCCAAGCAGATTTACGCGGGCAGTCATTGCGGCTGGTTCAGCGACCGCTCGGCGTGCTACCTCGCGTCGGGTCGGCCTGTCGTGACGCAGTCGACGGGCTTCGAGCAGCATCTACCGACCGGCGAGGGCCTCCTTGCTTTCGCGGATATTGCTGAGGCCGCTGCGGCTGTTCGGACCATCCTGTCGGACCCCCAACGCCATGCGACCGCAGCACGCCAAATCGCCGAGTGGCATTTTGATGCACGAGATTTGCTGCCGACGCTGCTCTGTTATGCGTTGGACTGAATCTGCCGGTTGCGAAGAGATTGAAACTTCTTTACGGGTTCTCAAGTAAGCCGATCCATCGTTAGCTTTCCCGCAGGGCGGGCTCCCATGCAAGAGACAGCCGACATGACCGAAGCCGAGTTACGCCGCGAGATCGAACGTCTACGCGAACGGGAACAACGCTACGCCCAGCTCATCGGCTGCACCGACCCGACCAAGCTCGAGCACGACCTCCGCAACGTGCTCAACGAACTGGCCATGTTGCGTCGGATAGCCGAACTCGACGACGACGATTAGGATGGTCGCCCATGGCTTGGACCGACATCCTTCGGAAGCGTCTCGGCCAGGCTTTTGGGCTTTACGGCGACCTCGTCGAGTCGATCCCGCCGGATGCGTTAATGCACAAGCTGCCCGGCCTGGCTTCCAACACGATCGGCGAGCAGTTTTGGTGTGTCGTGGGGGCACGTGAGAGTTATGCCCGGGCAATCCGCTCGGGTCAGTGGGAAGGGTTTGCCTGCTCGCTCCAGGACGTCAGCGACCCGGGAACGGTTGCCGATGCGCTGCGTGGCTCGGCCAACGCGGTGATGGATGCACTCGGCGAAGGGGCCGAACTCGACTCGGCACGGATCGAACTTGCCCTTGCCCTGCTCGAACATGAATCGGCCCACCACGGTCAACTCATTCGCTATCTCTACGGACTTCGACTCCCGATCCCGCCAAGTTGGAAGGCGCGTTACGCTCTCGATTGACGTGTTGGCCAATCGCGTGGCCGTGCTTGATTCGCGGCAGCGGTTGTCTAGGTTCCACGGATGTCCACCCCGACCGCCAACGGCCTCCTCGCCGGTAAAACCGGACTCGTCCTGAACATCGCCAACGATCGCTCGATCGCATGGCATATCGCGCAGCAATGTGTCAGCCATGGTGCCGACGTCGGGTACGGCTTTCTGTCGGCGAACGAAAAGATGGAACGGCGTGCCCGCAAGGCGATCGAGGCGATTGACGGCATCCCCGACGACTACTTCCTGCACGGCTGTGACGTCGGCTCGGACGAGTCCATCGCCGAGTTCTTTGATGCTGCCAGTAAGCGGTTCGGCAAGATCGACTTCCTCGTGCATTCGCTGGCGTTCGCGGACCGCACTTACCTCGCGAAGGGCAAGTTTCTCGAGACACCGCGTGACGTGTTTGCCCAGGCGTTGGACATTTCGGCGTACTCGTTGATCGGGCTGACCCGTGCGGCCGCGCCGCTGATGAGCGATGGCGGCAGTGTCATCGCGCTGACCTACCTCGGCAGCGAGAAAGCTGTTCCCGGGTACAACGTTATGGGCGTTGCCAAGGCCGCGCTGGAGTCGGCCGCCCGATACCTCGCTTTCGAGCTCGGCGAGAAGAACATCCGTGTCAACAGCCTCTCCGCTGGCCCGGTCCGCACGCTCAGCGCCATGGCCGTCGGCGGCATCGACGAGATGTTCGAGCACACCGAACGCAAGGCACCGCTCAAACGCAACATCGAAGGCGACGAAGTCGGCAAGACCGCGCTCTACCTGCTCAGCGATCTGAGTAGCGGCGTCACCGGTGAATGCCATTATGTAGACGCCGGCTTCCGGCAGGTCGGGCTGTAAATCATCACGGCCGGTGAGACCGAACTACTCGTCCGGCCGATTCTTGAGCGCCTTGATGTCCCGAAACATCTGGGGGAGCTTCTCGAGTAAGATGGCGGTACGGAGGAAATTTCGGTGGTTGACGGCCGGCATGCCACCAAGGTGCGCGCCCGGCGGGACGTCTTGGGCGATGGCCGCGCGGGCCGAGAAGGCCGCACCATCCCCGATCGTGATGTGGTCCCGCACCGAAACATGGGCCGCGAACACGACACCGTCGCCGACCGTGGTCGATCCGGCGATGCCCGTCCCGCTCACGATGATGCAGTGCTTCCCGATGCGGACGTTGTGGGCGATTTGGACAAGGTTGTCGATCTTGGTGCCCGTACCGATGACAGTCGGCTGGGCGGCGTACTTGCTGCGGTCAATACAGGTGTTGGCCCCGATCTCCACATCGTCGCCGATCTCGACATGGCCGAGGTGCGGGACGCGAACGTGGGCGGATCCGTCCCAGCGATAGCCGAACCCGTCGGTGCCGATCACGACGTTGGCCTGGAGCGTGACGCGATCGCCGAGGATCGTGCCGGGGCCGACGTAGCAGTTCGGGCCGATGTAGCAGTCACTTCCCATCACCACCGATGCGTCGACGACGGCCGACGGGTGTACGCCCGTTGCGCGGGGCGGGGCGAACTGGCGGACCACCGAATGAAACGCGGCTTCTGCGTCCGCGACCCGCAGCACCACGGGCGATTGCGCACGGGTGGGTAGTTCGACACTGTCGGCCGCGATAACCACGCCGGCACCCGTTGTCTCGAGCAGGTGGACGTACCGCTGGCTCCCAAGCAAGGCGACCTCGTCGGGCCCGGCATGTTCGAGGGTGTTGGGCGCTCGTACGACGCGCTCGGACTCCGCCCCGGGCGGTGTCGTGCAGCCAATCAGCGCGGCAATTTCCGCAACCGTCATCATGTCGTTTACTCGGCCGCTTGGAAGTTGGCGTCGATCCTGGCGATCACGTCTGCGCTGATGTCCAGCGTGGTGTCGTGGTAAGGCATACGCATGCTCAGAACGAACTGCTGAAGTTGCTGCGGCGAGAGCTGGCCGAGATTTTCGGGGAGTGACGGGTCGCTTGAGAGTACGACCTGGACGCCGCGTGCCCGGGCGACCTCGGCGATGGCTTCCTCGATTTTGCCTTGCACCTGTGCGAGCAGTTCACGCTGTTCGTTCTGGATCTGCACCTGCTCGAAGTTTTGCCATGCCTGGAGATCGACCTGGGCTTTGATGAACTCGGACCGCTTGGCCTTGTATTCGTCGGAGCCGACGGCGAGCATCTCGAGCGAACTGCCCAGGGCGCGGATTTGATCCTGTCGTGCCTTGAGTGCGGCACCGAGTTCCTGTTCGCGACCGGCGAGGCGGGTGTTGATGTTCTGGACGAACTGGTTTTCGCGGAACACGCGGGGCAGGTCGACGATCGCGACCGCCGTGGAGGGCTGGGCGGCGTTCTGGGCCACCGATTCCCGCCCGACGAGCACGGCAGCAAGCAGCGCGGCGAGCAAAGAAACGGCAATCAACGGGCGGTTCTTCGTCATGGTCCGGTAAGTGTATGGACCCTCCCCCGAAAGTGCAGCCGGTATCAACAAAAGCACGCGGCCATCGGAACGAGCTCGGACGTCAAGGAATGTACCCGAGCGAGAAACTGACCAGTTGGATGTCGTCCTCTTCCTCGCTGGTGATCGGGAATCCGAAGTCGATGGCGATGGGCACCTGGCCGAAGACCGGCAGGGTCAGGCGTACGCCGGCTCCGGCGGCGGTGCGGATGCCGTCGAAGTCGACGCCCATTTCGTTGGTGCCGAAGTCAACGAACGCGACGCCGCGCAGTGCATCCGAGAGCAGCGGGTACTCGATTTCGGCGGTGCCGACGAACGAAAATTCGCCGCCGATGCGGTCGTCGTCGGGGCCCGATCGGGGGGAGATGCCGCGGAAGGCGAAGCCGCGGACACTTCGGATGCCCCCCTCGAAGAATCGCTCGAAGAAGGGCGCGTCACCGGTGATGAAGCCTACATCGGTCGCGACGCGGAAGACGGTCTTGCGGTCACGCAGGTCTTCGTTGAGCAGGATGAACCAGTCGAAGGTGGCGGTGTAGCGCTGGAAGTTTTCGTTGCCCCCGAGTAAGCCGTAGAAGTCGGCACCGGCGGTCAGGATCGTGCCGGTGGTGGGTACGAACCGGCTGTCGGTCGTGTTTCGGCGGAAGAGCACGCTGAGGCTGTCGAGCGTGGTGTTGCCCTCTTCTGCCAGAATCTCGAAGGCGCGAATTTCCTCGTCGGGAATGTCGAAGATATCGACGTCCTCGATGCGGGCGGTGCCGGAGATGGAATAGACGCGGTCCTCGTCGAGGAAGCGACCGAGCGTAATCCGAGCGCCGGAGCGGCCGATGTTGAACTCCGTTCGGCTGCGGTTGCGGATGAAGGCCTCGGTCGTCAGCGAATAGGGCTGATCGAAAAGGTAGGGCTCGGTGAAGAGGATCGAGGCGTTGGTCGTTTCGTCGCCGGGCTCGATGCGGATCGAGAGGGTTTGGCCCGCACCGGTGAAGGCTTCGCCGCGTCGGATTTGGTCCCAACTGCCCGGCACGTTGGTGATGTCGAAGTTACGTTGGGTGTAGGAGATGGTGCCGCCGAAGCCGCCGTTGGAGTTCACGCCCGCAGCAAATCCGACCGTCGCGGTTTGCGCTTCCTCGACTTCCACGATGAGGTCGCGGAAGTTCGGGTCTTTGCCCACCGGCGTGATCCGCACGTCGGCGAAGCTCGGAACCGAGAGCAGGCGTTCGTTGGCCTGGAGCAGAACCTTCGTGTCGTACAAATCGCCCGGTGCCAAGCGGAGTTCACGGAGGGCGACCTTGTCCTGGGTTTTACGGTTGCCTCGGACGATGACGTTGCCGACACGGAAGGGCTCGCCCTCGTTGATCTCGAAGACAAGATCGACGCTGCCGGGCTCTAGCTTGTACTGCGGCCGCGCGGTGACCTGCAGGTAGTCGGGATCGTTGGACTGCGGGTCGAAGAGCCGGCCGAACGGGGCGTAGCTCTCGACTACACGCCGCACGTCCCGGCGGATGAGCGCGTCGTCGTAGGCCATACCGGGCTCGGCCTTGAGCAACTCACGCAGTTGCTGCTCGCCTTGTATGTTGTTCCCGACGAAGCGGATCGCGTCGATCGTGTAACGCGGTCCCTCATCGACGAGGAACTCCACCTGCACCTCACGTTGGTTGGCGCTGAACCTGAGCCGGCGTCCGACTTTCGCGTCGAAGAACCCCTTGCTCTCGTAGAACCGCACCAGCAGTGCCACGTCGTCCTCGATCGCGTCTTCGTCGAACGTGCCCCGGCGGAGCAGCGGAATCCACGTGCGCGAGCGGATCTGTTTCTTGAGCGCGTCTTCGCTGAACGATTCGTTGCCGATGAAGTCGATGTTGCGGACGCGGACGTTGGGACCTTCGTTAATGGTGAAGACCAGTTCGCCGGTGTCGGCGGCCGCCTGTGCGTCCACGGAGACGCGGGTCAACGGAAAGTTCCGCGCCTCGTAGAACGTCTCGATCGACTGTTGGGCCAACGAGATTCGGAACTGGTCGACCGCTTCGCCGGGGTTGAGATCGACCAGGCTGCGGAGTGTTTCGTCGTCGACGGCGCGGTTGCCGCGGAACGTGATGGACTCGATCGGCCGAAGCTCGCTTACGATGAACACCACGTCGACGCCGCCGTCGGCGGTCGGCACGACGTCGGCCGTGACCGAGCGGAAGCGACGTGTCGCGTCGAGCCGCTGGTAGTCTTCCTGCACCGTGAGGTGATCGAACTGCGTACCAACGTCGGTTCGGATGAGGTTGAGGATGGTCTCGTCGGAGACGCGTTGGTTGCCCTGGATGGTGACCGTTCGGATGGGACGGTTGTCGAACTCGCTCGCGGCGGCGGCGGGAACGGGCGGGAGCGCCGGCTCGGCCGCGTCTTGTCCGTATGCCGGAAGGCACAGCATGCCGCAAACCACAAGGGCTGCCGACTTCCGGACCATTCGATGTAGAGGGCGTCCACGCAAGGTGGCGAGAAGTGTAAAGGGCCGCGCGCGCGTGTCAAAGCGACTGGTGGGGGCTAGCCCAGATAAGACTTGGTCTTTCGTCCGGCGAGGTAGCTCTCCATGATGCAGTTGGAGAGCTCGCCCGAGGATGTGTAGAACGCCACGCCCTTGGTGAGCTTGGCGAGTTGGTCGACGAAACCCACCCAGTCCATGCCCCAGTAGTCCTCGACCAGCGCGAACGTGGCGATGCGACAATCCTGCTTCGTGCAGAGCAACGCCTCCTTGAGCGTCGCCGCCGTCGAGCGCGGGTCGGGCGGGTAGAGCAGGTAGACGAACTCGCCCTCGACGTGGGCGGTCGGCTGGCCGTCGGTGATGATGAAGATTTGCTTGTTCTCCGCCCCGCGGCGTCGCAGGATCTGTCGTGCGAGTTGCAGACCCATGTGCAGGTTGGTGAAGTGTTGCGGCCCGGCGTCGAGCTGGTCCTTCGGCACCCGCACCCGCACCGTGCTGTCGTAGATCGTCACCGGCTTGGGCATGAGCAGCGGCAACTGCATCTCCGGCACCCGCTGTGCGCCGCTGTAGAAACCGACGAAGTCGATCGTGTCCTGCGGGAACCTTTGTCGCACCAGCGCCTGCATCGCCAGGGCGACCTTCTTGGCCGAGAGGTACCGGCCGTAGCGCATCATGCTGCCCGACTGGTCGATGAGCACGACCGTGCTGCAGGAGGTCAGGCCTTCGTGCAGGTGCAACTCCATATCACGCTCGTCGAAGGCAATGCGTTGACCGGACTGCGGCAGGCCACGGCGCTGCAGGGCGTTGTGGATCGTCTGGTGTAGATCGACTTCGGAGACCGGGTCGCCGTACTGGTAGACCTTGGTGCCGTCGATCCGCTCGCCGCCGTGTCCGGGGGTGGTCTTTTCATGCCCCTCGCGCTGGCCACGCTGGAGGTTCTTGAACACTTCCTCCAGCGCTTTCTGTTGCATCCGCGTCACGGCCCGCGGCGTCATGCGGAGTTTGCCGTTGCCGTCCTTGTCGAGCATGCCTTCCTTGATCAACTGATCGATCAGGTCCTGGATGTTCGGATCTTCCTGGGACTCCATCATGTTCTGCAGCGCGTCGAGGGCGTCCTCGCCGTGCTGGAGCAGGAAGTCCATGAGATTGCCGGTGTCGAAGAGCGAATCCGGTGTCGGAAACTCCTCGCCGTCGAACTCGCCGTAGGCATACTTCACAGTGCCATATTAGCGGAATCGGTCAGGGCAGTTTCGGAAAGTCACAGTCGGACGGGGACTTTGAACGTCGCGTCATCGGTGGCGATTTCGATGTCGGTCGTGCCGACGGCGACCAGCTCGAAGCTCACGCCTTCGACAGTGAACGTATCGCCCGTGCGGTAAAGCTTGCCGTCGATCGTGCAGCGGAGATCGTTGCCGACCGCGATGATGCTCTGGACGCGGATGAACGTCGCGGCGGTCAGGGCGGTCTCGTCGTGGTCGCCGGCGATCTGGCGAGTACGGGCGGCTTCGAAAAGGTTCGCGCGGATCGCCAGCCTGTTCCGCACGGTCGGCGCGTCGTTGAGCATCGTCGGCCAGTCGGCGAGTACGGTGCGGGTCTGCACGTCGAGTTGCTGTCGGTCCCACTGCGGCAGCGGCTCGACGGGCACGGCGACGTACGTTCCCGACGCCGGTGTCGGTCCACCGACGAGGTGGTACGAAAGCCAGCCAGCCGTGATGGTGAGCAACGCCGCAACGACCGTGAGCCGACGGACCGACATTCGGCCGGTCCGTTGCGCGGTATTGCCAACTTGATCCGTCGTTCGTTCGTGCGCCTGATCCATGGCGATGTTTCTCCCTCGGTCGATCAATCGTCGGGCCGGAAGAACAAACTCAACTCCATTCTCACCAGCATCGGCTCATTGGGCTCTTTGACCTTCCTCAGATCGAGTCCGGTAACGCGCATGACCTGCGGCGAGGCCTCGAGCGTGAGCAGGAACTGGTAGAACGCGTCGAACGTTCCCAGCAGGCGGAGTGTCAGGGGCAGTTCGCTAAAGGCTGGCTCGCGACGCATCGGTGCGGTGGCGCAGCTTTCCATGTTCAGACCGTGCCTTTTCACCAGCGTGACCAGCTCGTCGACGAGCGTTTGCGACTCCCGCTCCGCCGGCAGGGCGTCGTTGACCAGCCGTAACGCGTGGTCAACTTCACCAGGCCGAGCGGCATCGGGGGAGGGCCGGCTGTGGGTCTCTCGAAGTTCGTCGAGGTGGTCACGCATGCGGGCTTCCTCGTGTAAAAGGGCGGCTCGTCGTTGGTCCGCGACACGGATGCCGAACCACCAGACCGAGGTCAGGATGAGTACGACCGCGACGGCGACTTGCGTGTTCGGGCTGACGCCCAGCGTTCCGGCGAGCGGCTTTTTCGTGTGTTTCACAACCCCACCTCCACATCGAGTTCGGCCTCGAATCGCACTTTGTCCGTGGGCACAACGCGCAATCCGCCTTCGTCGCTGAACAGGTGCGAGGTGCGCAGCCGGGACATGAAGGCCGAGGTTTCACGCGTCGTGTCAGCCCGGCCGACGATGGCGAGGCTCACGTCGTAATCCAGGCGTGTCGCGTCGTCGGTGTTTTGTCGCTGGGTTGAGAGCCGAAGCTGTTCGAGCGCGACACCGGTCGGCAACGCGTTGCCGAGGGCCCGCAGGATCGCGGAGCGGGGCGTGGTCTCGGCGAGGGCGTCGATCAGGCTTGCCCGGCGGACCAGCGCCTGCTGTTGCCGGGTCTGTACGTGTTGCGTGTCTCGCAGCCGCATCTCCGCGGCCAGCGCCTCGGTGGCGACGGCATTGGCGTACTCGGCGTTACGCAGCGTTTGCGTCGACCACCAACCCCACACGAACACCAGCCCGATCGCGACGACGAGCAGCCACCTTCGGACAAACGGACCGGCAACTTGATTCGGATCGGACATACCCGGAACGTCCGATTCGGTGTTAAGCGGGGCAAGTTGGAAAGAACAGGGACGTCCGATTTTCTAGTCGTCACCGAAGAACTCGGCGGCAATCGCGTCGGCCAAGGGGATGCCTGTGTCGGTTAGTCGCATGCCGTCTTCGTCCGCGACCAGCAGGCCACGCTTGGTGAGCATGTCGATCGTGTCGGCGTGCGAGTGTCGCAAGTCGAGTTCGTCCCAACACAGCCCGGCCGCGGTGCGTAGGGCGAGCCAGGTGCGTTCGGATGCCCGGGCGTCTCTGTCGAGGCGTTCGGCGTCGATCGCAGCGTGGCCGACGGTATCGATGCCGCGTTCCCATTTGCCGATGTGCGGCGCGTTACGCCAACGGGTGCCGTCGACATGGCTCGCGGCGGACGGGCCCAGGCCGATGTAGTTCTCGCCGTGCCAGTAGTGGAGATTGTGGAGCGACTCGTGGCCGGGTGCAGCGTAGTTGGAAATCTCGTACGGCGGCAGTCCCGCATCGGTGAGCGTTCGGCGCGTGTGCCAGAGCATCTGCAACTCGAGCGACTCCTCCGCGGCGTCGACCTGCCCCAACCGTTGCCGCACACCCAGCGGCGTGTTGGGCTCGTAGGTCAGTCCGTAACACGAGAGGTGTCGCGGTCGAAGTTCCAACGCCGCCGCAAGCGTCCTCTCCCACGAGGCCAAAGTCTGCCCCGGCACCGCATAGATCAGGTCGATCGACCAACGTTCGTACCCGGCCGACCTCGCCAACTCGACGCTCCGTGGGACGTCATCGGGATCATGGTGTCGTTCGAGATTCGCCAGGTCGTCGCGGTCGAAGGACTGTGCCCCGAACGACACGCGATCGACGCCGTGATCTCGCATCATGCGTAGGTAGGTACCGTCGGCGGTCGCGGGATTGACTTCGACGGTCCACTCCCGCACGGCCGAGAGATCGAGCCGTTCGCCAAGCCCGACCAAGAGTTGACGCATGTCGTCAAGCGGAAGCAGCGATGGTGTCCCCCCGCCGAAGAAGATCGTATCGACGCCGAGCCCCGCGTATCCGTCGGCTTCGACGAGCAGTCGATCCACGAACGCCGACATCCGCGCCGGCGTCTGCCGCGTGATCGAATAGAAGTCGCAGTAGTGGCACTTGTGAAAACAGAACGGGACATGTACGTACAGGCCCGCCACGGACGCCGGCCGCGGCGGGTCAAACGCCACGGACGAGTCGATGACGGTAAGCGTTTTCACGGGGAAAGTGGGCGATACTGGACTCGAACCAGTGACTTCTGCCATGTGACGGCAGCGCTCTAGCCAACTGAGCTAATCGCCCGGTGCGGCCCCAACGATAGGACCGGGCAGGTGCGAATCAACCGGGAGACTCATTCGGGCCGGGTGTGGAGCGGCGGAGCGGGCGGGAGCGCGGGTGTGGGGTACCGGGCGTCGACCGAGGCCCGCCATGTTTGCAAACGCCGACGCAGGTCGGCAGCGATGTCCGGCTCGTCGGCAGCCCGGTCGCGGGCCTCGCCGATGTCAGTGGCGAGGTCGTACAACTCGACGCGGTCATCCTCGTAAAACTCGATGAGCTTCCAACGCCCGGCACGGATCGCGCTGCTGGGTGTTCCGCCCTGGTTGCTGTAGTGCGGGTAGTGCCAGTAGATGCCGGGGCGATCGAATGCGACCTCCGGCGACCGCAGCAACGGCAGCAGGCTCTCGCCATCGATCGGAAGATCCTCCGGCAGCTCCATCCCCGCTGCCGAGGCGAAGGTCGGTAGGATGTCCGGCGTCGTCACCGGCACGCCGCACTCGGCACCCGCCGGCGTCACGCCCGGCCAGCGCATGATGAACGGCTCACGCAGGCCGCCGTCGGCCGTCCAGCCCTTGCCCTCGCTCAGCGGTGCGTTGCACGTCGGCGAACCCTCAGCGGTAGCCAGTCCGCCGTTGTCGCTGGTGAAAAGCACCAGCGTGTCGTCGGCCATGCCGAGTTCATCGAGCGCGTCGAGGAGTCGGCCGATGTTGGTGTCCATGTTCTCGACCATCGCCGCGTAGGCCGGATCGCTCTGGATGATGCGGCGTTCGATGCGTTGGTCTGCTTTGTGACGTGTCGGAAAGTGTTCGCCGGGCACGATCACGTCCGCGCGGTCGAGGCCCAGACGCTCGGCCTTGGTCCGGTACTTTTCGACGAGCGGTTCGGGTGCCTGGATCGGGACATGCACGGCGTAGTGGCTCAGGTGCATGAAGAACGGACGGTTGTCGTCGGCCGCGGCGTGGAGTTCGTCGATCGCCTCGTCGGTCAGGCGGTCGGTGAGGTACTCGCCATCGGGACCATCGGGCAGGTTGGCCTCGGCGGGCATGCCATAGGGGCTGAAGAAGCCGTTGTTGGGAAGCCCCCGACTACAGCCGGCGATGTTGCGGTCGAAACCGGCGTCGAGCGGCCCGTGGCCGTTGCGGGGATTGCCCAGGTGCCACTTGCCGATGTGGCCGGTGCGGTAGCCGGCGTCACGCAGGAGGCCGGCGATGGTCACGGCCCCATCGGGCAGATGATGGCGAAAGGGTGGCCCGGCGAGTTTGCCGGTCGCATTGCCAGGGATGAAGTTCGTGAGGTTGAGCCGCGCGGGGTACTGGCCGGTGAGCAGGCTCGCTCGGGTCGGCGAACACACCGGTGCCGCGGCGTAGCCATCGGTAAACCGAACCCCTTGGGCCGCGAGTCGATCGAGACGCGGCGTCTCGTAAAACGTGCTGCCGTAGCAACCCAGGTCCGCCCAGCCCAAGTCGTCCATGAGGATCACGAGTAGGTTCGGCCGGGCCATGCCGACAAGTTACCCGAGTGGGCTTCTCGCCACCATGCTCATGCGTTGCCGCAAATGTCGGCAAGCTTGCTCAGGTTGCTGGACGCGACCGTTTCGACGGGCTCGTCAGTGTATTGGTTTGAAGTTGCGAGCCCGCATCTGGCTCGGGTCGTCCCACCACTTGGGGAAGCTGCCGCCGGCCAAAAATGCATCGAGCAATGGATCGTTACTCGCCTTCATTCGGGCTTCCATCTTCTTCCGCAGATCGTCCTTGACTTTCGCGTACTCGGGATCGTCGATCAGATTCCGTCGGCTCCAGGGATCACGCGATAAATCGTAGATTTCTTCGCGAATCAGCTCGTCGCCTACCCGGCGGTAGCGCGCGAACTCGACATACGCTTCCAAGTCTTCTCGTCCGGTCTGCTCGGCGGCTTTCTCGATCGCTTGCATCGATCGGCCCTGCATGTTCTCGGTGTCCTTCCTCCGGCCGTCCGCCCAGAAGTTGACGATGTATGAGTATCGCGGTGTGGTCACCGCGCGACTTGGGTAAACGATGCGGCCCGGCTGTTTGAAGTTGTTCGTGGTCAGCACCGCGTCGCGATCGGTTTGATCATCGCCGCGAATCAAGGGCCAAAGGGTGCGGCCATTGAGATCATCGGGCGTGGGTGCATTCGCGACTTCAAGAAGCGTCGGCATCAAGTCGAGCGTCGAGACCATGGGGGCATCGCGAGACGTCGCGCCAGGCACATGCCCGGGCCAACGAAGGATCAGGGGCGTTTGCGTCGAATGCTTGAAGAGGTTGTTCTTGCCCATCGGCAGCGATGCGCCGTGATCGCTGAAGAACACGAAAAGCGTGTCGTCGAGCAGACCTCTTTTGTCAAGAAGGTCCAGAACAAGTCCGAGGGTGTGGTCGGCCCGGCGCACGCTCGTGTAGTACTCGGCCAGCTCACGTCGGACCGGCCCCAAGTCGGGCACATAGGGGATGACATACGCATCCTCGGCGGTGGTAAACGCGGGAAAAACCGGGGCCGGTGGATTGTCCCAGTCAGGGTGGTTTCGGCGGCGGTATTCGATGTAGTTGCGTTCCTGATCGGAAGCCGCAAACGGGCGGTGTGGGTCGGTCGTGTTGATGCCGAGATAGAACGGACCGTCCTTTTGTGCGGCTTTATCCAGCATCACCCGCGCAGCTTCGACGTAGCCTTGCGGATTGCGGCCGTAGTCAGGCGTGAAGTCGACGAACGCATCCCATTCGAAGCCGCCGTAAGCACCGCCCTTGCCGATCGAGCCAGCGAAATAGCCTTGTTCGCGGAGCAGGTCCGTGAGCGAGACGACGTCGGGATCGATGCGGACAAACCCATACGACCCGTTGGCGTGCGGATGTTTGCCGGTCATCATGCTTTGCCGGCAGGGGGCACAGGCGGGCGTGGACACATGTGCGTTGGGAAAGTTGGTTCCTTCGGCTACCAAGCGGTCGATGTTCGGCGTGAGCCCGGCCATCGGGTTGCCGAAAGCGTTGACCGACGTGAAGTCCATGTCGTCGACGGTGAAAACGACGATGTTGGGCTTGGATTGAGCTGGCAGTGCTCCAGCGCGGGAAGCCATCGCAAGGCTCAAGCCGACCGTGATGAGGAGCCAACTTTTGATCAGAGCGATATTCATCGGCTTGATTGGTCGGTGTCCGGCATGTCCGGTGCGGGGGTACCGTTGCCGGGGAACTCTCCGAACTGGCCGGGGAGGTCGGCAAGTTGGTCGGCGAGTTCGAGGCGGAGCGTCGCGAGAATATCGGCGTAGGCCGGGTCGGCCGCGAGGTTCACCTGTTCGTTGGGATCTTCGGCGAGGTTATAAAGCTGGTCGCGGTCGAAGTAGTGGGGGTGCTTGCGCATCGGGCCCCAGGTGTTGTCGACGCCGCCGGGGATGTCCATGATGTGCGGGAACGGGTCGGTCGCTTCGTTGGCTTCCCGGCGTCGGCCCATCGCGTCACGGCGGGCGAACCACTTGTCGAGGATGGCCTGCCGGTCTTCGAGGCTCATGTCCTCGATGTAGGGTGACGGGCGGAGGGCAATGTACTTCCAGTCGCCGATGCGGATGGAGCGGGAGTAACCGATCTCGCCGTAGACCGACGTGCGTGTGGCTTGAACTTGGCCGCTGATGACCGGGGCGGCGCTGACGCCGTCGAGGGTCGCGGCATGCACGGTAGGGTCGGCACCGGCCCAGGCGAGCATCGTCGGTGCGAGGTCGACGCTGCTGATCAGCGCATCTTCACGGCGCTCACCCTCGATCCAGCGGTCGGGGCCGTAGACGAATGAATATGTCTGCATGCCGCCCTGGAACACCGACGTTTTGCCGGCTTCCACGCCGTGATCGTTGAAGTAGATGATGATGGTGTTGTCGGCGATTCCGAACTCCTCGAGCTTGGCCTCGAGAGCGGCCATGGCCGAGTCGATCCAGACACCGTTGCCGCGGTGATCGTCTTCGATGCCGGCGTTTTCAAGGGCTTTGGTGATGTCCCACTGCGACGCGAGGATTTTCACTGGCTCGTCGAGCATGCCGATCGGCGTGATGCGGCGATCGGCCCGCCACGAGTAGCGTGGCGCGTTCGGACCGTGCGGAAGCGTGCTGGAGTAGAACAGGAAGAACGGTTTCTCGTGGTTGTCTTCGATGAACTCCAGCGCGCCCTCGGTGATCCAGTCGAGGTTGTGCGCGAGCAGTGCACCGGGGCCGTTGGGGTGGAGGTTGTCGTGGTAGAGCCGTTCGGCATAGTCGAAACCCGATGCGTGAAATGCTCGGCGGACTTTATCCTGATTATCAATGAGACGTTTTGCGACGGTCGGGTCGTTGATGTCCTCGTCGTGACGTGATCGCTTAAAGCCCTTGACTTCGACGACATGGTTCTTGCCGACCATGCCAGTGACGTAGCCGGCTTCCTTGAGAAGGTGGGCGATCGTGCGTGTCTCGCCCGGGAGGATGTGGGTGTTCTGTCCGGTCGGTGGAAATCCATGCAGGGCGAAGCGTTTCCGCATCTCGTCGTTGGTCGCGCGGCTGCCGTAGGTACCAGTGAGCGCGCTGAACCGCGTCGGGATGCAGACCGCCGACGGGACGTGCATGCCGTCGAGGATGACGCCCTGCTCGGCCATCCGGTCGAGCGTTGGGGTGTAGTTGGCCGGCGAGCCGTCGTCGTTGCGGCCTTCGGGGAGTTGGTTGATCCGTTCGCGATACTGGTCGTCGACGATGAAGAAGATGATGTTGGGCTGGCCTGCTTCTTCGGCGTCGTTGATGCGATTGGCGTTGCGTTCGGCCGCGCGTTCGAGTGCGGTCTTGGCGGGGCGGTCTTTGCCGTCGCGGAGATCTTCTCGGGTGAACTGGGCCAGGGCGGCCGAGCCGCAAATGGAAACAAATGCAATCGAAGCGATCGCACGATGCAGGATTGGTCGGATCATGTTGGTGAGGACTTTGTGGAGTGTTGGCCACGGTGTCAACGAATGCGATGAACTTCGAGCCAATCGAGGATCAACTCGATCCGGGTATACGCGACGTTGGTGAAAGTGTCTGCGCCGCCGTAGTAAACCGCGATCCGGCCGGTTTCGCCGTCGCACAAGGCGGCGCACGGAAAGATCACGTTTGGCGTCAGCCCGGTTGTCTCGTACGGCATCTCCGGCGTGAGCACATACCCGTCGCCACGCATGAGCACCTTGTCCGGCTCGTTGAGGTCGAGCAGCGCGACGCCCATGCTGTAGACCAGTCCGTTACACAGCTTGGTGACGGCGTGGTAGAACAGCAGCCAGCCGGCCGAGGTCTCGATCGGTGCGGGACCCGCGCCGATCTTGAGATTCTGCCACCAGCCCGGACCGCTCGCGCCCATGACGTAGCGGTGTCGGCCCCAGTGGATCAGGTCGGTACTTCGGCTCAGATAGATGTCGCCGAAGGGCGTGTGGCCGCTGTCGGACGGTCGGCTGAGCATGACGTAGTCGCCGTCGATCTTGCGCGGGAACAGCACGCCGTTTCGGTTGAACGGAACGAAGGCGTTTTCGAGTTGGTGGAACGTTTCGAAGTCGTCGGTGTAGCCGAGTCCGATGGTCGGGCCATGGAAGTCGTTGCACCAGATGACGTATTGCCGGCCATCGATGGGTACGACGCGCGGGTCGTACTGGTAGCCGTAGTCGGCCGAACCTTGCTTGATCGAGCCGTCGGCCTGGCGGAACAGGATCGGCTCGTGATCGAAGTCCCAGGCGAGACCGTCGGCGCTACGGCCGACGTGGAGGAACGGCAACCCGTTGCGGCCGTCATTGCGGAAGACACCCGCGAAGCCGCCTTTCCAAGGGACAACGGCCGAGTTGTAAACGCGATCCGCACCGGGGAAAGGGCGTCGGTCGATGATCGGGTTGGCGGCATGACGCCACATCGGCTCGTTGTCACCGGCCGGGCGTTCTTGCCAAGGCATGTTCGGCAACGCCGATGCGATTAGCTTCGGGCCGGTGGAAGCGGTCAGTGCGGGGTCGGTCGGTGTGTGCATCAGTGAGCCTCCACGGCGGTCGTTGGGACGAGTGCTTCCCAGCCAGCGTCCAGCAATGCGGCGTGTTTGGCGACGATTTCGGCGTAGGCAGGGTCGTCGGCGAGGTTGCGGTCGACGATCGGGCCGTCGGCTTGGTCGTACAACTCGCGAGCCAACACTTCGCCGGTCTCGAAGTCACGCCATTCGGTGTAGCGGTATCGTTCGGTGCGAATGCTGAAGCCTTCGCCGTCGGGGTTGCGACGGTCGTAGTACGACAGGGCACCACGCTTCCACGGCGTACTCGGCTCGCTCAGCAGCGGCACGAAGCTCGTTCCCTGAACATGCTCCGGCACGCTCATCCCGACCAGCTCCGCGACCGTCGGGTAAAGGTCGATCAGCTCGACCAGCGCGTCGCTGTCGTCGGACGAGACGCCCGGCCCGGCGACGATCAACGGTACGCGCGTGTCGATTTCCATGTTGGTGTACTTCGACCAGTCGCCGTAGTCGCCGAGCTTGAACCCGTGGTCGCTCCAAAGGATGACGACGGTGTTGTCGAGCAGGTCGCGTGCTTTAAGGTCATCCATGAGCCGCCCGACTTGTGCATCCACGAAACTGATGCAGGCGTAGTACCCGTGGATGTACTCCAGGGTCTTGGCATCGTTGACGTTCCTCGAACGGTTGCGGGGAACATCGCCGTAGAGCCGCATTTCGTACCAACTTGGTACCAGCGAATACTCCGGTGCTCCGTCAGGCTCATCGCGTGATGGCAGTGTGATCTCCGAACGGTCGTAGAGATCCCAGTACTTCTTGGGCGCGACGAACGGCAGGTGCGGTTTGTGGTAGCCGACGGCCAGGAAAAACGGTTCGTCGGCATCCTCGTTCATGTGCTCGTCGAGGAGTGTGAGCGCCCGGGTGGTGATGCGATGGGTTTGGTAGTTTTCGTCCGGTGCGTCAGCGGATTCGGCGGCGTTGCCCCGGCCATATCGCCAACGTGCCGACGAGCCTTCTTCCTTGATCTTCTCACGCTGGCGTCGTTCGGCTTCCCGGTTGCTCTCGAGTTGATAACTGCCGCCACCGGGACGAAGTTGCTTGTCCCAAGCACCTTCCCCTTGCGTGTCATAGGTGTGAAAGATCTTCCCGACCGAGAGCGTCGTGTAACCGCCGGATCGCAGGTACTCGGGGAGCGTGAGTGCCTCGGCGACGACGCGATCAATGACTTTCTTGTCTCGGGAGTCGGTGGCGTTGACGCCAGGAACACCCGGCCGCAGCCCCGTCATAAGGCTGGTGCGCGAAGGAGCGCAGAGCGACTGTTGGCAGTATGCCCGGTCAAACCGAACGCCCGACTCGGCGAGCCCATCAATGTTTGGACTGTGGATCAGTTCATTGCCGTACGCTCCCAAGTCCGGGCGAAGATCGTCAATGGCGATGAAAAGGATGTTTGGTCGTTCCGGGAGTTCATCCGCAAGGGCGGTGGACCCGAACAGCGATCCGGCGCAGGCTGTCACGGCAAGAAGAAGTCGATTGATCATCGGGTGGGTTGGTAGGGGGTTACTCGGCAAACAAACCAGCGTAGGTCGAAGCAATCCGCAGTTCGTCGACAACGGTGCGGGTAAGTTCTCCGTCGACGGACTTCTGGCGACGCAGCTGCAACGATCCAAACTCGCTGCTTTCGTGCCAGATCCGGCCGGTCACCTCGATCACCGCATCATCGTCGGCGGGCTCGCTGTCTGATTCCGGGTTGACGAAAAAACGGATGGTGTCGTCATCACCGTCGGCCGGGTCGATGTCGACGCGGAGTACGAGCAGGGCGGTCTCGCCGACAGCAACGGCCGTTTCACTCGCCGAAGCGGATTCGGGGTCACCCGTCGTCTGATACCGCAGCAACGGCTGGCCGTCGGACAATCCGAAGTCCAGCGGCCCCTTGACCTCGTCCTCGCGGCCGACATTCATCGCAATGATGCCCCGCTGGCTGTCGTCGAGCCTGACAAGGTAAGAGATGAACAGCTGATCCGCGTCGGCGGGGAGTTCGGCGGACATCAGCCGACCGGTCTGTGCAAACTGTCTGTTTCGCGTGGTGAGGCGCAGGCAGCCTGGCTGGCTGGGGAGCCCTTCGTATTCAAGGCCATCGTCAGGAACAATGCGTGCGTCAAAGTTTTGCACGTACCAGCCACGCTCCGTGTCGAAGCCGGTTACTTCCGGTGCCTGTTGGTCTAAGCGTCCCGCGTCGTACATGGCCGCGTCGAACGACTCGCGCAGAATGAGCTGGTCTGATTCGAGTCCGACCGTTGCGACGGCTGTCGCGCCGACGAGCGTGGAACAGAGAAGGGTGATGGAGGAGATGCGGTTCATGGCTTGGCGGGTATGGGTAGAAAAAGCCCGGCTCCCGGTGAAGCGGGAGCCGGGCTGTGGAGGTTGAAACTTAGCGGGTGATCAGCGTTGCCGACGACGCATGCCGAGCATGCCGAGGCCACCGAGAACGCTCAAAGCGGCCGTGGGTTCAGGGATGGGAACCACAGATTCAAAAGTGGTTCCGACACGGAACTCGTCGAAGGTGAACGAGGTGGTTCCAGCAAGAGTGCCAGGCTCATTTTCGACAAAACGAATCGCACCTGGCCCGAAGTTCGTATCAGCATCCCAAAGCTGGGCCGTACCGGTTAGTACAGGAGTGGCCGACTCAAGGATCGTGTCACCCTCGTTGAATGCGAACAAAGACCAATTATCGTCGTCACCCTCGGCATCATTGATATCCACACGCAGCACGAGCAGAACCGTCGTGTCGGCGGTGTAGAGGCTACCGGTCGTGCGTGAAACAACGTTACCGCCTGTGGTATTGACATTAACACCAAAATCGTCGCCAATAATACCGAACTCCATCGGGCCACCACCTTCGCTACCGACGCGGCCAAGGAAGGCGGAGGTGAGAAACTCATTCAAACCCGTCGGGGAGCCGCCAACCATGGTTTCACTGCGGTTCATCAATACGCCGACGAATAGGCTGTCGGTAACGGCTGAAGCGTCAGCGGTGATCAGACGTCCGCTTTGGTCGAAATTACCGGCCGTGTTGGTGGCGATGACCGCACCACCACCACCCAGACCATTGATTGTCAGGCCCGCCGCGTCAGCAACATAGGTTCCTCCATCGGCGCCCCAGTTGTTTGTCGGTCCGAAGCCGAACGTGTCAGGGTTCGTGCCTTCGATGGTGGAGCCGACCGTATAGATCCCGGCCGCGTCGTTGCCGGGATCAGCCGGGCCAACAATGAACGAATCACTGGCAAGAGTCGCCGCGTGGGAGATCGCGGCAAGGCCGAACGTTGCCGCAACTGCGGCAGAGAGTGGGATGTTCTTGAGCATGTTTCCTCCAAGTGCTAAACGTAACAAAGGGTAAATCCACGACTGACCATCAGTCATGGCCTCGCGTATTGAGATTAGTCGCCGAGCCAGAAGCCTTCCCAGCGGATTTGCTCGCGGGCTTCTTCTGGGGTCGGGTCAGGATTGGGAATGTCGTCGAACACGATCGTCTGGGCGTGCCCGTCGGCATAAGCGATGGTGTTCTTTTCAAGGTGCGGAAGTCCGGCGAACTTGAAGGGCTGTTCGAGACTGCCCTGCTGCATACGCCAAGCGTCTTCGTTTTCAGACTCGGACTCGATGAGAAGCATCGTTTCCGAGGCGTTCTTGACGGCGGTCAGACGCTTGAAGCTGCCGCGCAGTGTGTTGATGTTGAGCGTCGATGTCGGGCTCTGCGTCACGGCCTCGTATTCGTCGCTGTCGATGCCGAGCGTGCCATTGATCGCATAGCCCGATTTCCAGGGATTGAACACGCCCGGCTCGCTCTCGACGAACGAGTTTGGGCGGTCTCGGCCGCGTGGGCAGGTGTAGATCGAGTCGTTGGCGATCTCGAGCCAGCGTGCCCAACCCTTGTCGTTGATCTGGAGCGTCTCGTCGGTCAGAACCGGCATGATATAGTCCCGGTGCCAGCGGGCCGCGCTGCGGAAGCGAGCATTGGGCGCGACTGGGTTTTCAAATCGGTTCAAGACGGCAAAGCTCGGCGTTGTTCTAGTGCGAATCCCGGGCGGGATGCCATTCTCGTACTCGACGGCATACAGCGAGACGCCGGTGGCGAGTTGGCGGATGTTGCTCTGGCAGGCCACGACGACCGCTGAGGCACGGGCTCGTTGAAGGCTTGGCAGCAGAATGGAGATGAGCAGGGCAATGATGCCGATGACCACGAGCAGTTCGACGAGTGTGAACCCGGTGGATTGCTGGTGGGTTGGGGTGCTTTGAGCCATGGAAACTCCTTCGGAGAAGTCTACACAATCATTTGTGTAGGGGAAAGCCGAAAAGCCGGAGATTCTCCCGGGCGTGCCGAAAAATGCCCGAAATTCTGGCCGTGTCAAGATTTACCGCCGACGCCTCGCATTGATGTCGAGGCCCGTTCCACCAGTTGACCGACAAAAAGGACATCGGACGACGCATCGCCGGTTCGGTTAATGCCCAAATCGGCCGCCGCTTTGCCCAAATCGTACGGGCGTTGGTCGATCGTGGTCAGTGGTACGTCGCCCCGGCCGTAAAGGTCGTTGCCATAGCCGACGACCGAAAGATCTCCCGGCACTGACCGCCCGACCCGAAGTGCCGCCCGGCAGACATGGCGAGCCATGTGGTCGCTGCCGGCGACGATGCCGGTAATGTCCGGCCGTTCGCGGAGCATCCGGATCGCTTCGTCCTGCACGTCGTCGTTGTCGACAACGAGGTTCACCATCGGGGCGTCCGGGCCGAACACCTCCAGGAAAGCCTCCCGGCGTTGCCGGGACCAGGTCGTATCACGGTCGTAGCCGACGAACCCGATGGTTTGGTGTTGCAGCTTTCGAAGATGCTCGGCGATTAGTTTCATCGTTGCCGGTTCGTTCATCCCGACGAACAGGGCCGACTCGGCGTCGGGCAGTCGGTCGTCGATCATCACGACACGCCAACCGCGGTTGCTGAGCATCGCGAGCCGTTGACGTGCGTTGTCCTCTTGCAGGGGCCAGGAGATGATCGCGTCGACCCGCCGGTCTTCGAGGTAGTTGATGCGATCCAGTTCTCGTCGGGCCGAGCCGGTCGGATCGACGGGCGATCCGGTCAGTGATTGGCTGCCGGTGGAAAAGATCAGACGTTCGTCGCTGTTGGCCGAGACGGTTTCCGGGCGTTGGTTGGCATCGTGTGGGTCGAGTGTCGGATGGACCAGCGCGTGGGGCCAGAGCACGAGCGGAACCTTCTCCGATTCGAGCAGCGTGTCGTGAACGCCAAAGAGCACGCCGGTCCAGAAGGTGTCGTACGGGGCGATGAAGACACCGATGGTCTGGGTCTTACCAGTCCGCATGCCGCGGACGATGAGGTTGGGCCGCCAGCCGAGCTCGGCCGCGGCTTTGCGGACGCGGTCTTGTGTGTCCTGGCTGTATTCCTCGAGCCGTTGATTGCGCAGTATCCTCGACACCGATGTCACCGACGTCCCGCATCGCTCGGCGATGTCCACCAACCTCGGTGTCGATTGAGCCATTGGTGTTATCACAATCGCAGTCGGCCCCGAAGACAAGCGAAACTCCGAACATTCATCGAATTGCGGCTACTGATGGCCCGCAATAGGAGGCTGACCGATTCCGGGCGTACTTCCCATCACGGTTCGCGAGACAGCCCGGTCGCTGTTTTTCAAGACGAGGTTTGGGCCGGTGGTTTCGTGTCACCGCTCTGGTCCGCGGCCG
>JBCDCH010000013.1 GCA_039182125.1 Planctomycetota bacterium | reverse complement strand
GGCCGAACACCTCACCGGCGGAGTGGGTCCTCGTGGTGCCGTCGACGTCGCCGAACACCTCCTCGGTCCGCTCCGCACCGCCCCAAATCACCACCTTCCGATCCAGCGGGTTGGCGTAGAAGTCCGGGGCTTTGCTGCGGTAGGTGAGCGTCGCCTTGAAGCGTTGGCCCCCGATGCCGCTGTGAACACCGGTCCATGTCACTTCGGCGTCGTCGAGGTACAGGTCGGTGCGACTGGGGTAGTCGGATCGGTACGCAGGGAGCAGGTTCGGCGTGTCGTAGACGCTCAACACCGTGTCCGCTTGGGCGTCGAATTCGAGGTGCCACACTTGCGTGAGTTCCACGCCGGCGGAGCCGATGCGGATGCGGGGCCAATCCTCTTTTTTTCGCAGGTACGGCATGGTCAGAACTCGACTTGCTCTTGACGCTCGCGACGGGCGGTGTTGTCGGCGATGCGTTCGAGCAATCGGTTTCCGCCACGTTGCTCGGCGAGGAGCTTCTCCTCCACGGTCGCCCCGGCCCGCTGCTGCTGCATACGGGCGAGCTGGGCTTGACCGGCACCGGTGGACAGGTCGATGAGCGACGCGCTGCGGCGATCAATGCTCTCTTCCTCGGCCTCGTCGCCATTGAGTTCGCCGCTGATGCGGCGCTGTTCGCGAACGAACTGGTCGTCGTCGAGCAGCCCGCGGGCGTTGAGGTCGCGAGCCTTGTCGAGTTCTTCTTGAGCACGCTCGGCGGCGGTTTTGTTCCGGTCGACGATGTCGGCTGCGGCTTGCTTGCGATCCAGCTCCAACGCCGCGTCTCGACGCTGGCCGGCAAGCTGCGGGTCGACCCCGTTAGCAATGTCTTTCTGGTACTGAATCTCGGCCCGGTGTTTTCCGAAGTGCTCTAGTTCGATACGTAAATCGTCAAGGTTGTGCTCAACATTGATGGTGATCTGCTTCTGGTCGACCTGTCGTTGGAGCTCGGCAAGGTGCTCCAGTTTCCTGCGGGCTTCGTCGAGTTGCGTCTGATCGAGACCCTGCAACCGCAGTTCTTCTAGCCTGAACTCAATACCTCGACCGTCCATCTCCGCGAGTTGGCGGAGCATGTCGCGCTCCTGCTGTTCCATTTCTAGCTTGAACTTGTACGTAGTCGCCTCGGTGAGCTTGTCTTTTGCATCCTGCAGCTCCTGCATCGTTGCGCCCGCGCGTTTCAGCTCGTCGAGCTTGACCTTGATCTCGCCGTAGCGAAACGCTTCGAGGTCACGGCGGGCGGACTTCAACTCGTCACCGATGCCAGTCGTGATCCGAGTCCGCTTGAGCCTCATCAGTTCGTCACGCAACTCGGCTGCCTGCTCGGAACTGGCGCCGTCGTCAACGGCGACCGCGACCTGTGCGGCGATGTCTCCATGAGTGAGCGCGAAGATTTCGCGCTTGGCCGCGGCGATGCGATCGCTGATGTCTGCACTCTGGCGTAGCTTCACAAACTGCTCGGTCAGTTCACCAACGCGGCGGGCGTCTTCGGGCGTGGCGAAGTTTTCGAGCGCGTCCGCCTCCGCAATCTCGGCGGCGGTCATTCCATACCGATGTATCTCACGCTCCAGCTCGCGAACGCTCTTTGCACCAAGTCTTGCTCCCTCCAGTTTGTTGTAGTGCTGGGCGTATCGCTCAATCTCCGCAATCTCTTGCTCGCTCGCTCCGCTCGGCATCGCCAGTGACACATGCGGTAGATCAATCCGGCGACCCTGTAGCGCGTCGATCTTCTTACGCAGGTCGTCGAGAACCTTGACGGTTTCCTCAACGGCCCCGCTTTGGTCCGGCCGAATGAGGTCGAGGTCTTCCATCGCCGCGACCTCGAACTTCGTCTCGTTGAGCATCGCGTTGAGGGAGTTGAGCCGTCGTTGGGCACTCTCCTTCTGGTCACCGATCGGCGCGGCGTCACGAAGCTGGCGCTGCATCTCGACCTCTTTCGCGAGCTTGTCGATGACCTGCTCACGCAGCAGGATTTGCTCTCCGAGCGGCTTGTTGGCGGCGGTGGCGGCCTCGGCCTGGGCTTGGAGGTTCTGCCGTACGAACCGGCCCGAGCGATCGAGGTTGCTCAACATCTCCTGATAGTCCATCGCGGCTTTCGACGCCCCGAGCAACGCGATGTCGAGGCCCGTGAGTGCGAGACCCGTCTTGACCAGACCACCGGCCATGCTGTAGGCGGCATCGCCATACGCCTCAAACCAGTTCACACCCTCTCGGACGGACCGGTTGGTCGCGATAACCGCAGCGGTCAGTGCTGCACCTACGACAACGACGGCGGCAATCACCGCGGCAACCTTCACCGCGACGGCGGCGACGGCCAGTAGCCCGAACTTCAGCGCGAACAGCACCCCCTTCGCGGCAGACATGGCGACGAACGCGGCGGTCGTGCGGATGACAGCGACGCGGAGCAGAACCATGCCGACGCGCGTGATGACCGCTGCGGCGAAGAAGATCAACATGGCGGACCTGGCGACAACAATCACACGTGCCAGCACCGAAAAGGCGAGCGACAACGCCACCACGCCCACGGCGAGCTTGGCGACCACGATGATCGCCCCACGGTTCTCCTTGACGAACTCGGCGGCCGTGCGGACGTACCCGGCCGCTGATCGCGTCGTGCGTTCGAGCTTTGGGGCCAGCCCCCCGTTGGCCTGCGCCCACTCGTTGAAGTCGGCGGCGACCCGCTCAACCTCGGGCGCGAGGGCGACGGCGAGGATGCGGGCCGTCCCAGTGAACGCGGCCCGCACCCGCGTGATCGAGTCGTTCATCTCCTCGATCCGGCGGGCGTCGGTGCGGGACACGGTGAGCCCGAGCTTCGCGGCCTCGCGATCCACCTCCCGTAGCCCTTCCGATCCCAGCGCAAGGGTGTTGACCAACCGGACGCCCTCACTGTCGAACAACTTGAACGCCAACCGGACACGATCCGTCTGGTTGGGGATGGTCTGCATCACGTCCGCGATCTGGCGAAACGCTCGGTACGGACCGGCCGCCGCTAGCTTGCGGGCGTCGAGGTTCAACTCCAACAACGCGGCTCGGGCTTCCCCTGTTCCGTTCGCGGCCTCGGCGATCCGTCGGGTCATCCGCTGCAAGCCCATGTCGAGCGTGCGGGTGCCGACGCCGGTCAGTTCCGCGGCGTGGTGTAGGCCGGTCAGCTCATGCGTGCCGATGCCGATGACGTCCGCGAACTTGGCGGTTGCGTCGATCGCAGCGAACTGTTGCGTCACGAGCACCGACAAGCCCGCCCCGGCCGCAGCGAACGTGAGGCCCGTGGCGATCGAACCGACGCGCAGCAGCGTCCCGGCGAACTTCCGCGTGATCGCGTCGGTCGCGGCTACAGACCTACCGAACCCGGTGCTTACCGCCTTGGCCTTGGCCATGCCGGCGGCAAACTTCTGGGTGTCGGCGATGAGGTCGATCTTGAGTTTGGCGATGGTCGCCATCAGTCGATCTGGACGTCTCGGGCGGCGGCGGCTTGAGACTCGACGCGTCTCATCTCGGCCTGCTGCTCAAGCTGCTCGGCGGTCGGTGGCGGGTGCCACATGTGGTCGGAAAGCGGCGAGCTTTCGCCTGCGCTTGCGAACACTGCTTGAGTGGTGCGGGCAACGGCGTTGTCCACGCGGTAGCCGCCCCACGGGAACAACTGGTAGTAGATCTGCCATTCGACCCGCTGGCGGGGTGTCAGCAACGTGTCGAGGTGGTCGGGGTGGGGGACGCCGAGCGCGAGGCAAAGCTCGAAGTCGATGCGGCGGTCGGCGTCCCCCCTTAGTTTTCCTCAAGCTCGTCGACGTCGTCGGCGGTCACGCCATTCAGCTTCATGGCGAGGTCGTAGACGCGGCTCAACGCACTGGCCGGCTGCTCGGCCAGCAATTCGACGTCATCGCGGTCGAAGATGCGGTTGCCGTCTGCGTCGCGGAGCACTTCGACGGCGAGGTCGGCCCGCAGATTCTTCTTGCGGACCCGACCTTTCCGGTCGGTGATGCTGTCTTCCCACGCCTCCTTCTCGGCGCTGGTCATGGCGTGGACGTAAACGTCGACGTCCCACTCGGGGACGTGGAGCTTCTGGGCCTTGCGGGGCCGGGTTTGCAGGATGGTGTCTTTGAGACTCATGGTGATGGGTTGAGGGTGGTGGTGCGGGCGTTATGCGGCGGGCGTGTTTCGCGGCTTGCCCTTGCAGCGGACGGTGATCTCGACGTTCATCGGACCGCTGGTCGGCGTCGTGGGGCGACACTTCTTGAGGTAGCCCCAGTACTCGTCGGTGGTGCCGTCGGAGTAGGTGACCTTCCACGCCTTGTCGACGGCGAGGGCGGCCAGCAATGCGGCGTACTCGTCTTTGCGGTAGCGGATCACGGCGGTGAGTTCGCCGTTGGTCTTCCAGTCCTGGCTCGGCTCGGCGTACTGATCCGGGCTCTGGTGCGTGCGGGTTTCGGTCTCCTCGACGTCTTGCTCGGGAGCGGTGTAGCTCTCCAGCTTCGTGAAGGGGGTGTAAGACGCGCTAAGCGCTGCGGCGAGGTCGGGGTAGCCGTCAGCGTCGAGCGTGATGTCGCCCCACGCCAGCACGGCACCAAATCCCTTAGTGTCCTTGGCCATGATGGTCTCCGGTGATTGTGGTTAGTCGACCGCGGCCCAGAGCAGGCGGTAGGTCTGACGAATGTGATAGACGGGAGCGGGCGCTCCGTCGGTAGGTTTGTCGCGGACGACGCGGGTGCCGTCGCAGAACCATGTGCAGTCGATGCCGGCGGCAACGAACTCGCTGCTGTGCAGATGCTTTCGCAGGGCCTCGGAGATGAACCGAGCCTGCGTGTGCGTATCGGCGTAGATGTCGAAGTCGTAGGTGGTGAGCGTGTACTCGCTCGTGCTGCCGTCGACGCCGTCGAAGTGGTCGTCCTCGACCGGCTCGTAAGTGATGGCGGGTCGGCGGTCTCCCTGCCCCAGCACCACGGGGCGGACGCGATCGGCGACCGCGGCCAGCACTTCGGGGCACAACCGGATGCAAGTCAGTACGGCGGTGTCGACGTCAGGCGTCATCGGAGTTTCTGGCCGAGCCGTTGGGCCTCGCTGGTGAGCTTCTCAATGATTTTCGCCTCCGCGACTCGCTCGGCCTCGTCTGACGTTGCATCGAAGGCGTCGTCCATGAAGTGCGATCCGGGAGTGTGCGATCCGTCGCGGTTGCGGTGGCCGTTGTTGACTAGGTGGGCGTAGTGGGCGGGAGTCCGCCGCTCACCCTGATACTCAAAGCTCACCCCACGACGCGGGCCAACCGTGGCGACGACGACGCCGCTGCGGTAGCTCTTGGTTCGCTTACCCATACTCCGCTTCAGTGCCCCGGACTCGCGATTTGCTCGGCTTCGAGCTTCGCGGGAGATGGGCGTTGAGCCCGCAGCCACGCCCGCTCTTGCTGCCTTTCGGACCGACTTTTCTCCGAGCTGCCCAAGCAGCTCGTAGAGCTGGTCGAGGTTGTTGATGGTCATGCTCACAGTTGCTCCGCCTCGCGACACACGGCACGGGTCCAAGTGCGTTTCGAATCGTGCGTGATTCCGATGATGTCGAGCGTCACCGACTGGCCTGCGAAGTGAAAGGCGAGTCGGTCTGTGGATACCACTGATGGACGGAAGCGGAAGTAAACCGTCCACATCGCAGCGGTGGCGGCGCGGGCTGACTCAATCTCCTCTTTGGCTGATTCCGGTCGAACGTCTGCCCACAGTCGAACCGATGGCCGGTACGTGGTGGTGCGCTCGCCGTTGGGCAACTTGTTCGCCTCGGCGGAAAGCACGGTCACCCGGAATCGAAGATCACCGGCATTCATTCGGCTTCGTCGTTGGTCTGCTCATCGTCTTCGGACGTTTGAGCAGGGTTCGGCGGCCGCATTGCCAGCTTCCGCGGCTCGACCGCCTTTGCGATCACGTCTTCGTCAACCGGCTGGGCGATGCCTTGGCGAACCAGCATGTCGCCGTAGTCAATCTCGAACACGCGCTCATCACCGGGTTGCCGCGACTGCCACGGGCGGATGAAGCGGTAGCGTTTCTCGTTGGATTTCATCACAACACGCCTCCAATGCGATGTCGGTTGTAGATTGCGTCGAGGCCATGCTCCACTGCGTGCGTGGGGCGATCGCTGGCACTGTGGCGCATGTCGTAGAGGTGAGCAACGTGCATGAGGATGCCCTGCTTGATGTCGGCCGGGACCGCCTCGGCGTCCCCGTATCCGGCGACATACTCGATTGAGGTCGGCCCCGCGGGTGCGGCCCCGTTGTCGAACAGTGCGATGTCCCGTCCGCCCATCCGGGTGAGCGAAACGCCCGACGCTGCCTCGCCGCCAACGGTCGTTATCTCCGACACCGGCCCACGCGGGAGCCAGTGCGACCGATCGGCCGGGCCTTCGCCGTACTCGGAGTTGAGCGTGCGGCTCACGAGCGACCGCTGCAACTCCGCCTCGGCGTACTCGGTGGCGGCGGCGATCATCTGGAGGATCAGCTCACGCTCCTCGTCGCCGTCCACGCGCATGTGGTCCTTGACCAACGTGTAGCTCACGGGCGTCTCGGCTGGCGGCGTGACGGTGGTGATGTTGATCGGCTGGCGCATCACACCTTCTCCGACTTCGGCGTATCGAGCTGCTGCTTGTCGCCTTTGACCGATGCTTTTGCGCCCTTCGACGCTCGGCCGGTGGGCTTCGGCGGCGTGGCGGTGAACGGCTCGGCGATCTTCTTCTCGACGAACCGCTCGGCGATTTCGTTGGGCAGGTCGTAGGTGTCGCCCTTCTGGTAAGTGCCACGCGGGGTGGCGAGGGCTTGGGTCATCTTCACGATCATTTGCGGCTCCGGGGTGGGGTTACGGCGTGCATACCGCCCGCCAGCGGTCAAGCCGGCGGGTGGGTTGAGGACTACGCGGCGGCGTGCTGGAACACGGCCACGAACGGGTCGTGGAAGTTCTCGTCGCCGTTCTCGAACAGCTCCATGCCGACCTGATCGGGGTGATCCGGCAGTTCGGCGTAGCGTGCCATGCGTTGCGCGGCAGCACCGCTCGTGACATCGCGGATACGCAACGCCTCTGCACTGGCGGCGATGAGCGTCTTGTTGTTGGCGGCCGGGTCCGGCAGAGAGTCGGCCACGAACACCGGCCAGCCCGCCAACCGGTCCAGTTCACCGTCCTTGATGGACGCGACGTACAGGGGGCGGCCCTGGTTGTCGGTGAGGCCCTGAATGGCGAGGGCGAGCTGGTCGCTGATGATGAACACGCCGCTCTCGCGGTGGGCACGCGGCACCGTGTACTTCACCTGGAGGATTTCGAGGTAGGTGATGCCATCGGTGGCGGCCCCGGTGACGACCTGCGTGGCGTTGGCCAGAATCTTGGTCGTCATGTTCGCCTCACGCTGCCGATCGACGCGGCGGTAGAGCTGCGGCTCGATGTACGACATGAGGTTGGTCTGTGTCGCGAGCTGCGTGTTGCTGAACCACACCGCCTTGCTGCGGTGGAGCGGAGCACCGAGCGTGATGCTGGTGATGGCCGGTTCCGCTTCCTTCTCGGTCCGGTCGTTCTCGGCCTCGGGGAACTCCGAAGTGTTGGCCGTGTCGTCGATGAGCGGCTCTTTCCACTCGGCGGTGGAGTCGGTCTGGATTGGGGAGAAGCCGCGGGCGGCGATCGCCTGGCGGTAGGCGTCGGCGGTCCGCTTCACGACCATCGGCGAGCCGATGCGACGCGGCACGAGCACCCCGCCGTTGACGCCGGTGGTGATGGTGAAGCTCTCGTAGTTGTCCGGGCGTTCGCCGGTCCGGACAAACGTCTCGAACTTTGCGACGTCCCGCTCGAACTTCTCCTTGGCATCGGGCTCCTTGGCACCCGGATCATCCGGGAGCTTTGGTGCGGAGGTCACGAGATCGCGAGCCTTCTTCGTGTTGGTGTTGCCGAACGTCTGGAGGTCGAGTTTCGCAAGGTCGGCCTCGCGGTCGTTCGCGTCCTTCATACGGCGGAGCTTCTTGGTGATGCCCTCGAACTTCTCCTTCTCATCGTCGGAAAGTTCGCGGTCCTCCTGTTTCGCGCCGTCGATGATGGCCTGGGCCTTGGTTTTCAGGGCGTCGAACGTCTCACGCTCGCCGTCCTGCGGGTCGGTGGAGTCGTCATCGCCCTCGGACTTGGCATCGCCGGCGTCCTCGAACGTGTGGTAGGTGGGGACGTCGGCCGCAAGGCCGGTGGAGAGAATGGCGGCAAGGGCGGCCGCACGCACAAACGGGTTGCTGTGGGTCATGGTGAACCTGGGGTATGGGGAAACGATGTTCAGGCGACCGCCTGGAGTTCGATGTCGGCCAGCGCCAGCGCCGCCATGTTCCGGCGTGGCGTGGTGCTGGGCGTACCGGGGTCGGGCTGGTCCGGCTCGATCAGTCGGACCGATGACTGCGGGAAGCTCGGGTTGCCGGTGATCGTGATCTCATCCATCACGCACTGGCCGTAGTCCTGAATCTCGATGTCGTCCTCGACGACCCACGACGACTTGGTGATGCTCCAGATGCCGAAGCTGCACCCGACGATGTCTTTGCGGCGGACCAACTCCGCGACGTCGCGGCCGACCGTGGTGTCGGGCAGGTCGAGCGCGAACTTGATGCCGGTCCCGTCGTCCTGGAGTTGGAGCGTCCCGCTGCTGACACGTCCGAGCAGTGCAAGCTCGCTGTGGCCGTAGAGCGCCCGCACGTCACCGTCCTCGGGGTACTTAATCGAACCGGGGGCGAATCGAGCGCGGTAACCACCACGGTCGGCCGACAGAACGTTGTAAAGCAAGGCGTAGCCGGTGAGCTTGCCGGGACTAGGCATCGGGCGTCTCCGTGGGTTCGGGCGGCGTCGGCGGCGTCCCGTCGAAGTCGGCGGGTGCTGGCATCACGAGCTTCTCCGCGGACATGCTGTTGGCCGGAACGCGATACGCTTTCGACCACGGCGTGTTCAACACCGGTCGGTCATCCATTTCGCGTTCTTCGTCGATGTTGGTGAGGCCCTCGCCGAGACGCAGGCGGCTGACTTCCATCCGCGTCTTCGGGTCACCCCGAAGCAGGCCGTCGACGCTGAACTGGACGTAGTAGCCCTGCTCCCGCTCAACGGCGGTGAGCAACTTCCGACGGCACTCCTGCTCGGCCTTGATGATCCAAGGTCGCAAGCTGTACTGAACGGTGTGCCGGTCCATCTCCACCGCATTGCCCCACGTCGCCCGGCCGAAGTCGTAGACGTGGATCGGGGGCACTCGGAGAATCTGGCAAACTTGGTGCTCGCTGATGTTCAGCGTCTCGATGAGCTGGGCGGTTTCCGGGGGTGCCGACAACGTCTTGGCCTTCGCCCCGCCCTGGAGCACGAGCCACTTGCCGGCTTTCTCGGGGCCGCTGTAGTCGTGCTCGACGACACGCTTGATGTCGGCGGCCTGCTCGTCGGTGAGTCTCTTGTCCGACTCGATGACACCCCCGAGCCTCGCCCCATTGGCAAAGAACGCCGTGCCGAACTTCTGGGCGGCCCGGCCGAGCTGCAACGACTCGGCGAGCAGGCGGACCGGGTTGTATCCCTGCATCCCGTCGTAGCCGAGTCCGGGCAGGTGGAACATGTCGCGGGCGAGCACCGGGATCGCCTCGCCGCCGTTCTCGGCCCGTAGCGCGTAGACGGTGCGACCGTTCACGCGGGTCGGCACCACGAGATGCGGGGCGACGTTGAGCAGCTCCGTCGGCTTGCCCGATCGGTCACGTTTGACGAGGGCGTAGCCGTTGCCCCACGACACCGCATGTGCGAACAACGTCTCCCAGAACTGCGCAGCGGTGTTCAGTTCGCTCGGTGACGTGCCGAGCAGCGCCTTGAGGTCGTGGTCGTTGGCCTTCTCTCGCCCGTTGTCAGTTTTCCGCAGCACATGCACGGGTAGCGTGGCCAGCGTGAGGGCGAGGAAGCTCACGCCGCTGAAGAACGCGGGGATCCCCATCGCCGTCGCCTCGCTCATCGGCGTCATCGACTGCGTCGGGTCGCCGATGCGGTTGACCGGGTAGATCACCGTGGCGAACTTCTCGCGGAGTGCGTTGATGATGCTCATCAGATGACCATGACGGCGACGCCGTCGGATTCAGCGGGGTCATGGAGTGCGACGCGGGACAGGCCAAAAAGCATCGCCATGAACCCGTCGATCTTCTTGGCGCGGTTGCCCTCGTACTTGCCCCGGGCGGCGTGCTTCACGGGCCGGATGTTCCCGTTGTTGTCAGCGACGACTTCGACGTTGCCGGCCTGCCAGCGGAGCAGCGGGTCGTGATCGAGCGTGATGCTGCCGGCCTTCATTCGGTTGGAGAGCTCGATCATCGCGGGGTTGAGTCCAACCGTGGTCTGCTGCACGGCGATGCAGGGCAGGCCCATGTCCTCCAGCCCGTTGGTCAACCGTCCGGCCTTGTGACGGTCGAAAGCCACGGCGCGGACGTCGTTGTCGGCGGCTTGGGCGGCGATGTGGTCCTCGATCTCCGTCTCGCTGATGGTCGCGGTCGGGATGATGGTCAGCCGGTGCTTGCGGGCCCAAGCGTGGTACGGCGTCCCGTCCTGCTGTTGGTAATCGTCGGCCTTCTTGCGCGTGATCCACGCCCAGGTCCGCACGTAGACGTGATCGGCGTCGGGGTCGTACCAGACATTGCCGGTGGCGGTGAGGTCGTCGCTCGTCGACAGGTCGAAGCCGACGTAGCACTCCATCTGGGCCAGCTCGTCGTCGGGCGGCAAGTCACCCGTGCATCGGTCCCACAAGTCCATGTCCGTCCAGCCTGCGGCGGTCTGCGTCCACACGCCCAGGTAGAGCCGGGCGTTTCGAGGTTGCAGCGCTGGCGTCTCCCGGGCCTTGTCCCACTCGCGGCGGATGTCCTCCAGCTTCACGATCGAACCGATGCCCGGATGAACCCGCTGCCAGAGCGTCTCGTTGAACCAGTGCTTCGGGTCGGGGTCGACGGGGCCGAACACCGCCGGGTAAAACGTCGTCTCCGACGACTCGCCCTTGAGCACGTTCTCCGCCCGCGTTCGCAGTTCGTAGCACACGCTGTTGCGATCGACGCCGGCGTTGGTGAGCCAAAGCATCAAGCACTCCCGCTTGGCGGCGGCGGAGCTGATGCTGTCGTAGAGCTCGCGGTCGCTCCACTCGTGAATCTCGTCGCCGATGACCAACGGCCCCGGCTTCAAACCGTGCTTGCCCTCTGCCCTGCCGGACAACACCTGCATCACGCTACCGGTCTTGCGGTGGTTGAGGTGGTAGCGTTTCGACTCGATCGCCTTGGTCAGACGCGGGTGGGCTTTCGCCATCCGCTTCGCGGCGTCAACGGCGATCGACGACTGGAGCGTGTTGCCGGCGACGCAGTAGACCTCCGCCCCGGCGACGCCTTCGCCGGCGAGCCCGTAGAGGCCCAGCGCCGCACCCCACGGGGTCTTGCCACTGCCCTTCGGCCCCTCGATGTAGCCCTCGCTGAACCGCTTGCGTCCGTCACTACGGCGACGCCAGCCCCAAAGGTCGCGGATGATCGTCTTCTGCCACTCGTCGAGCAGGAACGGCTTGCCGGCGAAGTCCCCGGTGTAGTGCCGGCAGAACGTCTCGATGAACTTGATCGGGTGTTCGGCCCTCTCGGCGTCGAAGTAGTACCGGTCGTCATCGACCAATCCCTCCCGCCAAGCCTCCCACCGATCCCGCCACGTTTCCGGGCAGGATTCAGAGGTTGCTGAACTCGTCGTCGCTGTTGTCATCGTCTTCGGTGACCATGCCGAGTCGCACGCGGGCGCTGGGCGTGAGTCCGAACTCGGGGAGCAGCACCTTGATCCGCTCCCACGCCGACCGCTGCACGCTCATGTACGGGCTTTGTATCGGGACGCCCTGGGCGCTCTTGATCACGGTGCCGTACTTGGCGATCTCCCCCTCGGCGTGGTCGTACTGCGCGAGGGCGCTGGCGAGCACGGCAAGGGCATCGACGTCTGCATCGGTGAGGATGCGGTGCGGTGTGAGCAGCTTCGTGAGCGCCCGGAACTTCGCCGCCGCTTGCTTACCCAGCGACTTGGGCACGGTCGGCGTCTTCGAGTTGCGGTCCGGTTTCGGCTTAGGCTTGCGGCCTCGGGTACTCATGCGTTTCCGGCGGCGTCGATCGCGTCGGTGATGTAGTCGCGGTAGAAACGGAACACACGGGAACTGCCCTCGATCGCCACCTGCTCGACGTTGCGGCATGACCGCAGATTCGCCGAACCGTGGTAGGTGACCGTCCGACCGTTGGGCAGCTTGCACGCCAGAATCTTCGCGTGGTTGCGGGGTGCGGCGATCCGCATGCCTCGGCTCCGCAGCGCCTCGGCGAGCTGCGGATAGATGCTGTCCGGTGTTGCGGCGTAGTAGGTGCTGGCGATCATCTCGACGCGGCCGATCTTGCCATTGTCGATGGCGGTGATGAGCGCGTCGGCGTTGCGGTCGTTGAAGCCGAGCGTGGCGATGTAGAGCGTCTTGATGCCACCGGCGAGCTGGATGGTCGCGTCGACCCACGCCCAACCGTCGATGGTCGCGGCGATGAGCACCTGGATGGACTCATCGGGTCCGGGCAGCGTGCCGATCAGCTCGGCGGCACGGTTCGCGTGCTTGAGCATCCGGGTGCGGTGGCGGCGTCCCTTCTCGCGGAAGCTGCGGTCGGCACCGATGCCCAGCGGCACGGCGGCGTGGTTCCGGTCTGACCGCTTACCGGTGGGGCATTTGAGCCCGGTGAGCGGGAGCGACTTGAGTTTCAGGTCGGCGACGGCGGTTGGCACGGGTCGATGCGCCGATTTTTGAGACGGCGGAAATAGATCACGAAGAAAAAAACAGGGCGGGTTTGGTCTGGAAGACTCGGCTGAAAAGTTGCCGACCCCCTACCCCCTGCGGGTCGGCTTCCGATGGCCCGCCAGCCCCTCACGACGCTCCCGTGCGGTCTTTCGGCGGTGACAGGCCGTGCATAGCGGCTGGAGGTTGTCCCGGTCGAACGGGTCGCCGCCAGCGGCCAGCGGCTTGATGTGGTCGACGTCGGTGGCGAACTCACGCGAGCACTCGCGACAGATCGGCTCGGCTTCGAGTACTTCGGCACGCACCACCTGCCACTGCTTGCTGTTGTAGATCGCCTTGCGACGTGCATGGTCCGCGTCTCGGGCGGCGTCGTGCTTGCGATGCTCGGGCTCGGCCTTGCCTGCGTGCTTCGGGCAGTAGCCACGCTCGGTGAGCAGGCGAGGGCATCCGGGATGGCGGCAAGCGTGACGTGGCATCAGTCGGTACGAAAGTCCCGCATGGTCAGTCGTGCATCGTCCGGAATGCGGAAGTGGCCGAAAACGTGTCTGTCTTCCGGTGATGGATTCGTTTTCGCCTGCCCATTGTTTGTGTACTTGGGAGGCGGCGGCGGTGATGGCCGCGGCTTCGGACTTGGCGGTGCGGGCTGGGGTGCTTGAGCTGGCATCAGGTGGCAATCACGATTGATCGGACGGCGGTGCTCGCCTCGGCTTGTACCGTCACGCTCTCCCGCACGTCACCGGCCTCGACGTCGGCGGTCGAGTTGTGCGGCAGGATCAGCGTGGCCACGCCGGCGGCGTCGGTCGTGCGGGTCTGGGTCTTGGCGTAGGCGTGGCCGACGTCGTCGTGAGCCGTGCGGGTGATCGTGGCCGTGATCTCGACACCGGCAAGCGGCTGGCCGTCGGCATCGGTCGCAAGGTACGGAACGTTGGTGAATCCCGCAGGTGCGGGCTCGGCCGTCGCCGTGGCGGTCAGCGTAATCAGCTTCGTCGCGTTGTCGCCATCGACCTCGACGGCATCGGTGATGCTGTCGTAGCCCGTGGCTTTGACGATCAGTGCGTAGATATCGTCCGACACCCCGACGGTGGCCTGCCCGTTGACGTCGGTCTGCACCACCGCGTGGCGGACACCTGCCGATGTCTGCACGGTGATGGTGGCACCGCTCACGTTGCCACCGGTGCTGGTCACGTTGACCGTGAGCAGGTGGTCACCGGCACCTGTTCCGACAGGGAAGTCGAACCCGGTGAGCGTGCGATTACCAGCGCTCCACGTTGCCGCGGGGACGCCCGATACGGCGGCATCAATCATCCGCACCCCCGGCGAGCACTCGGCCACGCCGGTCGGAAGCGGATGCAACCGAGCGGCCACCGACCCGGCCCCGTCGGCGAACGCCGCATCGGGCATGTCCACCAGCCACGCTGCCCCGCCCGCAAGGTTGGCGATCCCGCCATCGACGTGAGTCGCCCCCAGCGTTTTGAGCGTGGCCGATGCTCCGTCCACCCAGGTGCCGCCGTCACGCAGGTACTGCACCTTGGTCGCGTTGTCGGTCAGGTCCGACGCGTCGATCGACGTCACGGGCACGCCCTCATCGTCGTACAACGCGACGACCATGCGGCCGTCGGTCGTTCCTGGTGGGATAGACCCAATCACGGCAGCAATCCGCCTTCCCCGGTCACGAGGGCCGGCGTGCGACGACCGCCACCACCGAACGGCGGGAGCAGTGCAGCGGGCCCGACGCCGCCGGCCACCGTTGACGGGTCGTAGCCAGTGTCGGTCGTGAACAGGATGCGGTCGTGCTTGAGCAGCGGCTCGCGAAGCTGAATCCGCAGCGTCACGTCCCCGGCGAGCGTGAGCTTGTCCCCCGAGAAGCGGCTGTCCTCCCACCCCCAGCCCGACGCGAAGCCGTTGAATCGGTGGCGTGCGAAGATGCCGACGGGCGTGCCTCCGGTGGCCCCGACCAACGTGGTGTCGTGACCGGCCTCATCCTCGTCGCGGTGCGTGCGGAGCCAGACGCGGTAGTCGCCGGTGGGGACGTCGGTCAGCTCGAACTCGGCGTAAGGCGCGTCGGCCGCTTCCCATGTGCTGTAGATGCTGGCGAACCCGTTGGGCTTCACCGCCTGCAACGCACTCTCGGACGGGGTGTTGACCGTGGTGAGCTCAAGATCGCCGTCCGGTCCGCTCGCGATGCGGGTGGCATGCTCCACCTCAAGGCAGATCGGACCCGACGCCGGGGCGGTGTAGATGTAGTTGGAGCCGGCCGGGGCGGTCATCAGTCGGTCACCTTCGGCAGTGCGGGTAGACCGGTAAGCCGGCCATCGACATGGGCTTGGGCCACCGTCCGGGCGTCGGCGAGCCACGTGTCGGCGATCGTCCGTCGATCGGCTCGGGCTTCCTCGTCGGCGAGTTGCGAACGGGCCGCGTCGACATCCTCGGCCGTGACGGGCGGACCGAGCACCAACGCGGTCAGCATCGCCGCGTCGCTGGGCTGCAACGCCCCGCCTTCGACGAGCTGTTGAACCACGCCCAGTGTCGATGCGTCGCCAAGGTTGAGGCCCTTTTCGCTATTACGAAGACGGTGGTCGGCGATCTCCACGAGCGGATCGGCGGCGGCCGCAGCCTTGAGCCCCCCGACGATGCGACGCGCCGCGGCGATGCCGTCGGCACCGTGGTCGGCGGCGAGCCGGCTGATGAGCGTCTCGGGGGTCACCCAGAGGGTCCGGGCACGGCTGAAATCGGCGTTGTAGGCCGAAGCCGCTGCCGCGTCGTCGTCCGATGCTTGTCCGTCGGCGATGTAGTCCTTGAGGGTCATCGTCCCTGATCCTCCATGCACACCTGCCGCCAGAGTCGGATCATGTCGCCGGCGGCCTCGACCGCCTCGGCGTCGGAGTTGGCCTGTAACCACACGATCGGCTGACCGCCCACGTCACGCAGGGCACGGAGCTGGGCCGCCTGGTAGGCGTCCGGGATGCGGACGCGGCGGTCACCCTTGCTGATGCCGCGCTGGTACGGCGAGACGAAGTAGACGATCGGCAGGCCCCACTCGGCCGCCTCGGCCAGCTTGGCCGCGTTGGCCGCCCCGAACTGCTCGGGGGTGAGCTTGTGCCAGTAGTACGAGTAACCGACCGGCGCGGCGTAGTCGACCATGTCCCGCAGCAACTCGTGCGGGTCGCGCTTCGCGGCGATGCGGTCCTGGTTGATGCGTGTCCAGCGCTGGGCGGTCGCCTTGTTGCGGGGACGCTCCAGGGCCGGCTTGAGCCGCTGTATCTCCTCGTGGTGGGCCAGTGGTCCGCCGGGGTAGTCGTAGGCGGCGATCGGCTCGTAGGGGTGGATCTGGCGTAGCTGGCGGATGAGGGCCGCGTTGACCTCCGCGTCGTCCCGCTCGTAGTCGAGGATGAGCAGGCCGGGCAGCAGGTGCCGGTTCGCCAGGGCCACGCCGGCGTCGGCGGATGGACCCGCGATCTGCCTCGGGTACCGACTCGTGACGTGGCCGGCGAGCACGTCGATATCGATAGCGAAGCCGGCATCGGCCAGCGCGTCGACGTTGGTGAGCGCGGGCAGGACGTGTGGGCCGGCGTCGGTATCGACGCGTGTCACATGGTCGGAGGCCGCGACGCCGAGGCCGGCGAGCAACGTGAGGATCAAGGCGATGGTTTTCATCGTGAGGGGTGTGGGTCAGGCGGCGAGGAGCGTGACGTTGTCCCACGTCGCACCACGCTCCAGGCGGATGCGGTCACGCGGGATATCGGTGGTGACGTTGGGAGCACGGAACCCGGACCGTCCGGACTTCTTGGTGTTGCGATCGCCCCCGCTGATCACCAGCAGCGGCTCGTCGTCGGGGACGTCGACAAAGGTGTTGCCGGTCACGACCGCGTCTTCGACGTTGTCACCGACGAAGATGTTGGCGTGGGTCAGGCGGTTGCCGATCGCCCTGGCACCCCGGATGCGGTCGGAGGGGTCGGCCGACTCGGGGTTGGCGTGGGGCCAGAACGCGATACCGCTCTGCGTCCGCTTGCAGAGGTTGACGATCGTGTTGTCGCGGGCTTCCTTGTCGTCGCCGGCGGCGAAGCGGATGCCGCCTTTGTCCGGGTTGGCGATCCATCCGGTGCAGCCGATGACCCGGTGGCCATTGCCGTAGCCGCGGAGCAGCGCCTCCCACTGGGACGGCCAGAACCGGCAGCCCTGGATGAGCAACTCGTCGACCGGGCCCTTGCCCGCCCAAGCCTCGTCGGCAGCACTCCCGAGCCAGATCGGGTACCGCGACTGCCCGATGAAGTCGCAGTCGATGATCTTGATGTCACGCCGGGCCCAGCCAAGGTCGACGCCGTTGCGACCGCCGGCGAACTGCCGCCTTTCGATCCGCTCGCCGGGCTTCGGCTTGTAGCCCTCGTCGGTCGGCGGCTTCCACTCCTCGCGCAAAGCCGGCATCTTGATGTCGCCCAGGACCTTCGCGAGCACCTCCGCCATCTCGGTCACGCGGAAGTTGCTCTGGTGGGCGAACTCGGTGAGCTGGTCACGCGTCGGGCCCGGCGGCAGTGTTCCGATGGCCTCAAGGCCACGCTGGAAGTTCGCCTGCTGCTGGCGCTGGTGTTCGGCTGCGGTGACGAGCGGGTCTTTGGCGGTCACTTGTCCTCCTGCCTCTGATGTTGTTTCAGGTCGCCGACGTCACGCTGGAGCATGAGCACGTCGGTTCGCAACGCGGTGAACCAGGGCATCCGGGCCTTCTGTTCCTCCAAGACCTGCAAGAGGGTGGCGGCAACTTGGCCGATCTCTTTGTAGATCGCCTTCGAGAACGCCTCTTGGTCTTTGCTTGTCCACCGATCTTTCGACGCTTCGGCGAGTTCGCTCTTGAGTTCCGCGATCTGCTTGATCGTGTACTCGGCACTAACCTCGGCACGGTCCTGGCGAGACTCGACGCTGTCGATCGCCTTGTCCGTGGCGACGAACTGGCCGATCAGCAGCACGAGGATCCCGGTGGCGTACTTCAGCAACTCCCAGGCACTTTTCTTGGTGGAATCGGACATGGCTCAAGTACCCGGCATGCGGGTCACACGCTGCTCGGATGGGCGGAGCTTCGGGGGCTCGGTGAAGCCCTCTGGCTGCTGCGGCTCAATCTGCGCGTCGTCGAAGTCGATGTCCGTCGCCTCACTGTTGGCGAACGGTCCGGCCGGCGGATCAAACCGAACCGGCGGCGTGGTGGCAGCGGGTGCGGCGTTGACGACGGCGAGCAACGCTTCGCTCCCGCCGGCGGTGATCTGGGCGAGCACGACCCGCAACGCGTTGGTCGCGAGGGACTGGACGATGCGGGTGATCCGGTCCTGAAACTCCACCGTTTTGATCGCCCGGACGCTCTTGAGCATGGCGATGGCGGCGCGCTGGTCCTGTTCGATCTGGTCGGATTCGAGGTGGAACGCGGGGTCGAAGCGGGCCAGCTCCAGCGCGGCGAGCCGCGTTGCGGCGTAGTCCACGGCGCGTGCGTCGAGTGCGTTGAGCTTGAGTCCCTTGACGGACTCAATGGCTTCCCGCTTCGCTTGGTCGGCGATGACGGCGGCGGAGTCGGCGATGGTGTTGAAGTCGAAGCTCATCGGTAGCGATCCAGTTCACGGCCCCATGCGTTGAGCCATTCGAGGATGCCGACGCTGCGGGGCGTGAACAGCGCGTCGACCTGGCCCTCGTCGTCGGCGATCTGGGCGTAGTCCTCGATCAGCGGACGGGATTGGTCGTAGACGGTGATCTCGGCGTCGACGTCCTCCACCTCGCCGGCGTCGATGCGGGCGATGATGCCCTCGGCCTGCGGGCGATGCGGGGTGTCCCGCTCGACGTACTCGGCCAGATACCCGCGGTTGGCGGCGAGGTTCGCGTCGCTCGACTCTTGGCGAGCCTTGGCGGCGCAGCCGGTTGCGAACGTGGCGGCCATGAGGGCGAGGGTGATAATGGCGAAAACGCGGCGGGCGTGGGTGATCGGGTTCATCGGCTTCGTTTCCACTGTTCGAACTCGGGCATGAGGTGATCGTTCTGGCGGTGCCACTGGCGAAGCGGTGCCAACTCGGCCTCCAGCGCGGCGACCTTCGCGTCACGCTGATTGATCTCGCCCTAGTACATCGCCTCGGTCTTGGCCTTCTCGGCCCGCTTCCGCTCGACGGTGGCCTCGGCCAGTTCGGCGCGGGCAACCGCGGCGGCGTGCTCATCGGCGGGGACGGTGCCTCGGATGACCTTGGCGTAGTCGATCGCGCCTTGGACGATGGTGAACACGCACACGATCAGGGCGATGATCCAGCACTTGGTCACCGACACGTCGTTGAGGTACGCGATCGCGGCGGTGACGCCACCGTTCACGATGAACTTGCGGGACACGAACTTCCCGAAGTCGACGGCCGGTTCAGTTGGGGATGCGGACGCGGTCACGCGGCGGTGGTGGCGAGCAATCCGTCAGTCAACGCGACGGTGCGGGGCTTGGGCGGTGGCCGACGTCGGCGGAGCTTCGGGGCGTAGACCTTGGCCTCACTCCAGCGGCGTTCGATGGTCCGCTCGGACACGTCCAACACCTCGGCGGCTTCGGCGTCAGATTTACCTTCGACCGCGATCAGGTGAATGGTCTTGAGGTGGTCAAGGGACAACGCCATCTACCTCTATGCAGGTGAGCGTCAAGAATATCGGAGCGTTTCGCCCATGATCGCTGAATCCACGCCAGAAACGCGGATTTTGGCGTTGAACTTTTTCCAGATTTTCAGCGGGACGGCCTCGGCGATGCTCCCGCCGCAGTCGGCGGCCCAGCCCTCGCGGATGAACATGAGCCGGCACTGCATGTCGAGCTTGGCCCACCATTTCCGGGCCTCGGGGTGCTCGCGCAAGTTGTACCAGCCGGCGGCGGCGAGCTGCGTGGCGATCGGATCGTCGCCGGTCAGTAGCTTCTCGACCAGGCGGAGAAGACGCTTCACGGCACGCTCGGCGGCGGCGTCGAGCGGTTCGTCGGCGACCTTGGTATCGGCAGCCTGCTGATCGCGTTTGTTGGCCCACTCCGAAAACTCAATCCAGTCCTCGTCGAGGGGCATCGAGCCCCCGCCGTAGCCAGCTGGTTTGAGTTGGGGTGCCCGGCGATTCACTTCGCTCATGGTACTGCGTCCGTGCGGGGTTGCTGGGTGTGTTGGTCCTATGCGGCGGCGGCGTCGAACACGTCGGCGTTGCGAAGGTCGCGCAGGGCGTCCTCGAAGTCGCTGTCGTTGGCGTCGATCCACGCGGCGGCGTTGAGCGCTTGCTCATCGGACATGCCGGCGTAGGCGCGTAGGTCGCGTTGGCAGGAACGGACCAGAGCGGTGAGCTTTTCTTCGGCGATCGCGTGGTCCTGGCGAGCACGGTCGCGATCGGGGCCGCGTTGCGAAGCCTGCTTGCGGATCGGCCACACCACCGACCGGACCTGCGCGGCGTGGTAGATCATCACCACCTCGACGTTGGACTTGCCGCGTAGGTTGGGATGGCGGCGGCGGAGCAGTTCGGGGAAGTCGGCCGCTTGCTCATGCTCGCGTGAGTCGTCGGCGGACTCATCCACGGCATCGCGCACCACAGCGACCACGGCACCGAGCGACGGCTTGTACCCGGCGCGGTGGTTGCCGTCGCCCCGGTAGGCCGCGAACAGCTCCTGCTCGACGCGGTCCCAGCGGTAGCGGCGGAGTGCCGTCACCCACTGCTCCAACTCGGCCTCGTTGAACTTGCCGGGCCAGAGGCCCTTGTCGGCGTCGTTGAGTCTGTCGACCAGTTGGTCAGCTTGCTCGTCGGTCATGGGTCTGCTCCCGTTTGGCTTTGAGGCGTTGCTTGACGGTTTCGTTGGTGGCGTTGGCGCGTTGCCTGCGGTCGTCGGCGTAGCTCCCCGGCCCGGCGCGGGGCTGGAGGTCAATGCCGTTGTTCCAGTCGTCGAGCTCGTTCCGCACGCAGCCGACCGCAAAGTTCGGGCGGCGGAACGGCGGTTTGCCGTCGGACTTGCCCCGGGCGATGAGCCGATCCACGGCCTGCGGGATCAGGCGGTCGGGGCGGACCTGGGCGTCGCCGTGTGGGATCGGTGGTCGGTGTGCGAGGGTTTCGCAAAGCCGGACGATCTCGCGGTGCTCGTTGGCGGCGGTGTCGAGCGGCTTGCCCCTGCCCCGCGGCGTTGGCTCGCGGCTCCAGCGGTCGAACGCCTCGATCGCGGCGGGCACGCTGTCGGGCGGCGGCTCGGCATCGCGGCGGTCGGAGGCGGCGCTGCGCGCTGCTGCGGCCTGCTCGGGCGTGGCGATGTCCGGCTCGTCGGTCGGCTCGACTTCACCCGGCGGCTCGGGCCCCTGGGGGCCAGTGGGGGAAATTGGTGAGGTGGGGTCTGGTCTGGTCTGGTGGGCAGACTTTCGGCTGCTGTCCGGCTGCCGCTCGGCTGCCATGCAGCAAAAATGGTCTTTGACGTGTTTCGTAGACGGTTTCGCCGGCAGCCACTCGGCACCCGCGACCTTGCGGAGCAGGCGCTTGAGGTGCATCTCCGGCAGGTGCTCGTAGTAGTCGTGGACGTACAGCGTGTCGTCGTGCTCGTCGAGCAGGCCGACCTCGATCATCGCCGCGGCGAACTCGCCCTCCTCGCCCTCCCACTCGGCGGCGGCCTCGACGTCGATCGCGTCGCCGACGTCGTCGCGTAGCGCATCGTGGGCGCTCATCCACAGAAGTTCGAGGTGGCCGATCGCGTGAGCGCGCGGCAGTTTGAGCAGTCTGGACAGGCGCAGGATTTTACGGTTGGTGCGGGCTTGGGACAGTGCCATCACGCACACTCCTTTCGGCGGGCTTCGCGGACGGTGCCGTCGAACTGGTGGCCGACGTGGTAGCCGCCGCAGTAGTCGCAGCGGTACGCCGCGACGCGGTACTTCCCGGTTTTGCGTTGACGTTGGTTCAGGCCGCGGGCGTGTTTGCGCGCGCTGCGGCGTGTGGCGTGACGCACCTTCCCGGTGCACGATCGCTCGCGGGAGAAGTCAGGCATCGGACACCTCCGGCGTTTGGTAGCGAACCTCGTAGCCCGCGACGCGGTTTCCCCATACGAGTGCCTGGCGGATGGCCGCCGGTGTTCGTTTCAGTCGGCGGGCGGCTTCGGCCTGGCTGGGGAAGTCACCGATGCCAACGACCGTCACGGGCCGGCAATGACTAGCGCGCGGTGGAACATTGCGAGCGGCCCGGCGTTTCGGGTCACCGTTGTGGAACCGACAACCCCGGTACTCGGCTCCGGTGCGGACCGCCTCGCGGATCAGTTGCGGATCTCCGCGCCACTTGCCGAACCCGAGAAAATCAGCGCACTCCTCGGCCGTCTCTCGTTTGGCGACGGGCACCTCGATGAGCCGGGTCTTGCCGCGGGCGACGCGCTTGGTACTAGCGATGGTGATCGTGATCACGACTGCACCTCCGCGGGACGTGGTGCCCAATCGGGCCACGCTTCGGTGATGCTGTAGGCAGTGATCCAGCCGTCGAGGTCGTACTCACCTCCAGCACCAACGTGCCCACTCGCCAGCCGTCCCGCGGCCAGCGACTCGGCAGGGTTGTTGTGGACGTGGTCATGGCAGGCCCGGCAAGCCGCGACGCAGTTGTCCGGGTCGAGGTAGTCCCCGCCCCGACCGCGCGGGCGGACCTCATGGACGTCGACCGCGTGGCTTGTGCATACGCCCACCACGCGGAGCTGGCACCGGCCCTTGTCCCGTGCGAGCACGCGGACGCGGACGGCCTTGCGGATCAACCGCTCGGCCTCACGCTTGGCCGACATCGGGCGGAGCTTGGTGCGGCGGGTGAGTTGGGACGTTCCGCGCTTGAGCGGTGTCGTGCGTTGGAGGGCGGTGCGCTTCACTGGCCACCCCCGTCCCACTCAACCTGCTTCCGACGGCAGTGCTCGACCTGGGCGGCGGTCAGCCAGCCAGCGAACCGGTGTACCAACGTGCGACGGTTGTTGCCCTGGTCGATGATGACGGCGACCACGACGCGGCTCACGATGACCATGAGGCGGTCGGGCCACTCGGGCACCTCGACGTAGTCGGGCATGCTCCCGGGGTTAGTCGGCGGGCTCATGAAGCACCACCTACCGGGGACGACAACGGGGACGACGACTGGCGCGTTTGCGCGTCTCGGGTTCGGTGTACTCGCGTAGGACGTGCGCGTTTCCGACTTCGCAGCGGGCGAGAATCGGCGTTTGTTCGTGCGGCACGCGTTAGCGCACGATGCATGACACGCAAGAGGTCACAGGTTCGAGCCCTGTATCGCCCATCCTTTTCTTGACTGTTCGGCCGTTGGACCTGTGAGGGTTCTGCGGCCGATTTGTTTGGGGCGGTTATCGGCGGGAGGAGAACGCGAGGTTCGCGGGTGAAATTCATCGCTCTTTGGAAAAGTCGGCCGAGTCGGGGCCTTTGACGGTCGATGACTTCGGAAGCACGCGTTGTGCAACCGAAGGCATCGTTCGGCCTCGTGGGTCGAGACGATGTTTCAAGGAGTGCCCGGATGATTCACACGACGGCCGAGCTGCTGGAGATGGACTTCGGCAACCCGATCGAAGCCACCGACATGTTGGTGCACAAGGGCTGCGCGATGCTCGGCATGCCCACGGGCATCGTCGCGCGGCAGGCCGGCACCCGAGACCGCGGGTGTGAGGTGGTAATCGCGCATGGCAACGCACGCATCGCGGGCCTGGACGGGCTGCTCGATGCGGTGCTTGATGCATGCACCAACGCCGGCGGACCGATCGCAGTCGCCGGCACCAGCGAAATGCCCGGTGGGCTCGACACGATTTGTGAAGCCGGCGGGGTCCGCAGCCTCATCGCCGCTCCGGTTACGGTCGACGGTAAGCACTGGGGGTTGGTTCTCTTTGCTTCCGAGCAACCCCGTACGTCCGGCTGGACCGACGCGGATCGCTCGTACATACGCGTACTCGCCTCGCTGTGCCGGCTGTTCCATGTGCAGGTGCTCGACGCGATCCAACAGCGCGACAAAGCGTCGCACGACCTGCGGCTAATCCTCGATCACGTGCCATCGTTGGTGTTCTTCAAGGACGACAAGAACACGATCCTGCAGACGAACAAAGCGGCGGCGGACAGCCTCGGGCTCAAGCCCGAAGAAGTCGCGGGCCGGCCGGCCGAGGACTTTTACGACCACGCCGACCTGTACCTCGCCGACGACCTGGAAATCTTGCGCAGCGGCGAGCCGAAGCTCGGCTACATCGAGCCGTACTCGAGCGCGGACGGGCTGCGATACATCCAAACGGACAAGATCCCCGTGGCGACCGGGCCGGGGGAGCCGAACCGAATCCTGGCAATCGCGACGGACATCACCGACCGCGTACTCGCCGATGAGAAACGACTGCGCTACGAGGACGCATTGCGGGCGGCCAAGTCGGCGGCGGAGTTGGCGGACCAAGCCAAGAGCGCTTTCCTGGCCAACATGAGCCACGAGATCCGCACGCCGATGACCGCCATCCTCGGCTACGCGGAGTTGCTGCTCGACCCAATGCTGGACGACGCCGAGCGAAGCAACTCGATCGAGAACATCCGCCGCAACGGCGGCCACTTGCTCGGATTGATCAACGACATCCTCGACCTGTCCAAGATCGAAGCGGGACAACTTCAAACCGAATCACTACCGATCCGCGTTACAGATTTGATCGATGACGTCGTTGCAACGATCGGCCCCAAGGCACGCGAAAAAGGTCTGTCGATCGATGTCCGGGCCACGACTCCGATCCCCGAGACGTTCCACACCGACCCGCTACGCCTGCGACAGATCGTGTTGAACCTGGCCAACAACGCCGTGAAGTTCACCGAGCATGGCGGCGTCACGATCGAGCTCTCGTGCGACGCCTCCGACGCGGACCATGCCCGACTCGGGATCGCCGTGAGCGACACCGGCATCGGCATGTCGCCCGACCAACTCGAAAAGCTATTCACCCCGTTCCAACAGGCGGATCGGTCGACGACCCGCAAGTTCGGCGGTACCGGGCTGGGGCTGGCCATCAGCCGGCACCTGGCCCGACACCTCCATGGTGATATTGACGTGACCTCCGACGCCGGTGTCGGCACGACCGTAACCCTACACCTCGACATCGGCGCCTCCGCCGCACTCGACATGACCGACTACAACCCCACCGCCAACGCGATCTCGAACCACACGCCCGATGGCCAACCGATCGCCCCGGTCGGCAAGCCGCTCAACGGCGTCCGCATTCTCTTGGCCGAAGACGGTCTCGACAACCAGCGGATCATCAACGCGTTCCTCACTTCCGCCGGCGCGGCGGTGACGATCGTCGAGAACGGTCAACTCGCGGTCGATGCCGTACTCGAAGGTCGGCGGGCGAGCGACGATACCGAGCCGTTCGACGCGATCCTCATGGACATGCAGATGCCGGTGCTCGACGGCTATGGCGCGAGCAACACACTGCGACATCACGACTTCGAGCGGCCCATCATCGCGCTCACCGCTCACGCCATGGTCGACGAGCCATCGCGGTGCATGCTCGCGGGCTGTGACCTGTATCTGAGCAAGCCGATCGACCGCAACACGCTGGTCAATTCCGTTGCCGACATCATCGCCGAGTACCGCAACCGCCAGCCGGCGGGCGCGCCCAACGCGCTGATCTCACCGGCGCCCGTTGACGATCTCGCCACGGGTAAGCCGATCCAAGCCATCACCAGTCCGATGGAGCACGACCCGGACCTGGCCCCGGTGCTAAGGGCGTTCGTGGAGCGGTTGCCGCAGATCGCGACCGACCTGCACCTGACGCTCGTCGCCAGCGATTACACGACGCTCCACCGGCTGACCCACCAGCTCAAAGGGGCCGGCGGCTCCTACCAACTGCCGCAGATCACCACCGCCGCCGAACGGCTCAGCCACATCGCCGAAGCCCGTCCCGCCCCGGACGTCCTCGAGACCGCCGTCAACGAACTCATCAGCGTCCTGCGCCGCGTCAAGGGCTTCGACGACACCGGATGCAAATGCGCGGCGGCTTAACCGAGCCCCTGTGACTACGCCCGGCTCACGCGGAAGTTGTCCCACGTGTAGGCACCGCCACTGACGTTGGCCTGAACCTCGACCTGCAGCGTACTGCCAGTGATACCGGTGAGCGTGGCGACGAAATCATCAGGCACACTTCCGCGGAAGGTGGCGATGATCTGGGCCGAGCCACCGTCTACGCGAACCAGGACATTGAGGCGATCACCGTCATCGAGTTCACCAATGCTCGCCAAGTCCAGCGACAGATCCACCGGGCCGCCCGAGATGTCAAAGCGGTTGGTGTACCACGTGCGGAAGCCGTCGGTATCGGTCGCACGGAACACGTCGTCCTGCACGCTAAAGTTGGGTGCGCCGCGGAAGGTGTTCCAGGTGGCGGTGTCGAAGGTGCCGGTGGTTGCGCTGTTGGCTTCGTCGAACGACTCGGCGTAGAGCGACGTGGCGGGATCGTCGACGATGGTGGCACCCTCGATGATCTCGACGTCGTCGGCGATGTTGTCGTTCTCGCTGGGAGCGCCGTCGTTAGCCTGCCCGTCGAAGCTCACGGTGATCGGGCCGTCGGGACGATCCGGGCCGCTGGAGATCTCGGTGAATCGGACCGTGTCTTGCCCATCGCCGCCTGAAATGTCCTGAGCGCTGGGGCCGTTCTGGAACAGGTCATCGCCGGCGTCGCCAAACAAGGTGGCACGCGGGGCGTCGAGATCGAGCTCGGCGGTTTCGAGCGTGTCGTTGCCCTCGCCGCCGCGGGCCAGAAGCGTTGCGCGATCGGCGCCGCGAATGCGGTCGGCACCGTCACCACCGTTGGTGGTGGCGCTGGCGTCGTCGCGAACCACGAGGAAGTCGTCGCCCTCGCCGCCGTTGATCACGCCGACGCCGCTGCGGAAGATCACACGGTCGTCGCCAAGCCCGGCGTTAACAGTCACGTTCAGGCCTTCGCCGATGTCACCGACCGGCTCGAACATGTCGAAGTTGTCCGGACCGCCGAGCAGGTTGACCAGCACGTCGCGTGTTTCGTAAGTGCCGGCCGTGGGACCGTTGAGGATTTGCACGCCGACGCCACCGCCGTCCAGTTCGATCGCACGCAACCGGATCAACTCGCCGGACTGAGTGCCATCGATTTGCAGAACACCGTCGACGACCTCGGCGGTGACTTGTTCCGGACCGTTGGGCTGCGTGATGCGCAGGTTGTCGATGCGGAACGAGCCCTGCTCGGCGCGGAACTGCCACTCGAGCTTGAGCCTTCGAACATCGACGTCCTCGGCGGTAATCTGGAACGTGCCGTTCTCACCACGCACGATGCCGAACTGGACCTGCGGTTGGTTGAAATCCGGCGTATAGGTGAAGCGAGCGTAGTCGCTGGCTGCAAGGTTCTCGGCAGTGACGGTCAGGGTGATGTCGACTGTCCCGTTGATCTCAATGTCGTTGGTGAACCAGGAGACGACGCCGTCGGTATTCTCTACGAGCAGCGCCCCGTCGCGGACCTCAAAGGTGCCGGCACCCAGCCCGCCACGGAAGGTCTGCCATGCCGCGGGATTCAGACCGCTCGGAGACACGATTTGCCCGGTGGTGCTACCGGTGGGTTCGGTGAAGTCTTCGAGGTAGAGTGTGTTGGCACCGCTGCCGTCGTCGAAGCCCGCATTGAGGATTTGCTCGACATCGTCGCGGATGTTGTCGCCCTCGCCGGGACCCCCGTCGTTGGCCAGGTTGTCGAGCGTGACGAAGAACGGGCCGTCACTGTCGACTCGACGGCTGTAGTTGACGGTGTCTGTGCCGGATCCGCCGGAGAAGTCGTCCGCGCCGCGTCCAGAGAACAGTGTGTCGTTGCCAGATCCGCCTTGGACGACACGCGTGGCGTCGGGCTCAGGGTCGGAGCCGGGTGCAACGGTGCTGAACTCGTCGTCGCCGTCACCGCCGATGAGCGTGCTGCTGCCGGAGCCGACGACGAACGTGTCGTTGCCGGTGCCGCCGTCAGCGATGCCGCGGTCGATGGTGATCGAGTCGTTGCCCGCATTGCCGAGAAGTGATGCGTCGGGCGTTCGCGCGAACAGGCGGTCATCGCCGTCGCTACCGATGATCGTCGCGGGCTTGGACTCGGCATCAAACTCGCCGCCGGAGGTGGCGATCGCACCCAGCCGGTCGCTGCCCGCGCCACCATCTATGAAGATGGTGTCGAAGTCGCCCGCGGCGATTTCCGTCACGACCACATTGTCGATGAGCACCAAGTAGATCGTGCCGTCGGTGTTGGAGCGACGATCGACAAAGACATCGTCGTCGCCGGAGGTGCCGGTGATCTGCAACTGTCGATCGACGATTTCGATGTTGACCTCGTCGGATGAGGTTTGCCCAGCTGTGACAGCGACATTGTCGAGCGTGTAGGTGCCGACAACCGCTTTGAACTGGACCTCAAGCTTCAGCGTCGAGCCGATGATGCCGGTCGCGGTTGCGGTGAGACTGCCGCTGGTGCCGCGGGTGAAGGCGAACTGCTGGTTGGACCCGCCGTCGACGCGGTAGAGGAAGTTGGCGAGATCGTCCGGGCCGAGGCCGGTGCCGGTAAGGTCGATGCTGATGCCCACCGGCCCAGCGCCGGAGATGTCGAGGTCGTTGGTAAACCAACTGACGAACCCGGTCGTGTCCTCGATGACCAGCACACCGTCCTGCACCGCAATGCCGCCATCGGGCTGGAAGGTCCGCCATGTACCGACCGGGGTGAGGTTGCCGGTTGTGGAGCCGTCGGCTTCGTCGAACGGCTCTTCGTAGAGCGGCACCGACGGCTGACCGACGACGGTCGCGCCGAGCACATTTTCGACGTCGGTGCCAATGTTGTCGTTTTCCGGAACGTCGAATGTATCGGTTTGGGGGAAGATGTCGGCACTGCCGTCGTTGGACTGGCCGTCGAAGCTGACGGTGATGTCTTCGCCTGTGCGTGCGGTGTAGTCGACAGTGTCGTTGCCACTGCCGCCGTTGAAGGTCTCGGTGACCTTGCCGCTGACGAGCGTGTCATTGCCGGCGCCGCCGTTGATGGTGATGTCCGCGGTCTGCGGGCCTTGAGTGCCGAAGACTTCGTTGCCTGTGATCACGCGATCGTTGCCATCACCGAGATCGACGTTGACGGTTCCTCTGTTCTGGCCGGAGAGGTCGACCACGTCGTCGTCGGGCCCGGCGTCGACGGTGACCTCGGGCCGGTCGAACGAGTTGCCGATCTCGAAGAAGATGATCGTGTCAGCGCCCGCGCCGCCGGACACGTTGGCGGAGGCTCTGCCGAACGCGGCAGTGGTGCTGAGGTTGATTATATCATCGCCCTCTCCGCCGTCGGCGATGATGAAGCCGCCGGTAGCGCTGATGAAGTCATCGCCCTCTTCTCCGAAGAGCCGAAATGCGCTTTCGGAGTCGCTCCCTCTGAGAGTGTCGTTGCCCGCGCCGCCGTAGCCAGTGAAGCCGAACGGGAAGCCGGTTGCGGGCGAGAGGCGGTCGTCGCCCGCATCGCCGTAGGCGATCACGGTGGTCCGGCTGCGGACCGTGTCATCGCCCGCGCCACCGCGGACTTCGCCGTCCAGGCCGAACCCGGTGACGTCGTCATTCCCGAGACCGCCATCGATGAAGACATTCTTCGCATCGTCGTCGAAGCCGCCGATATCGTCGTTGAATCCGGCCTGAACTTCGAGGGTATCGTTGCCGCCGAGGCCGAGAACTTCGATGGCGTCGAAGCTGTCCGGGTCGAAGGACTGCACGAACTCCCCGCCGACCGACACGTCGTAATCCCTGCCGTTGGCGAAGCGATTGACGAGGACTTCGTCGTCGCCTTCGGTGCCGGTGACGCGCAGGACGCGGTCGTCGATGGTGATGCTCACTTCATTAGTGCCGGTACCTTGCGCAGTCACGGCAAAGTTGTCGAGGGTGAACTGACCTTGGAGGGCCTGGAACTGGACCTCGATCTTGAGCGTGTCGCCGGTGAGGCCTTCGGCGGTTGCGGTCAGGCTGCCGTCGGTGGCGCGGACGAACGCGAACTGCTGGGTCGCACCACCGTCAAGCCGGTAGATGAAACGGGCCAGATCGTCGGCACCGAGGTTGGTCCCGACCAGGTCGAGGCTGACGTCGACGGGCCCCTGGCCGGCGATGTCGAGGTCGGAGGTGAACCAGCTGACGAAGCCTTCGGTGTTGGTCGCGAGCAGCTTGCCGTCGGCGACGCGCAGGCGCTGCTGCAGGTCGGGCGCGTTGCCGGCACCCAGGAAGGTGCGCCATGTGCCCGTGGGCGTGAGCGTGCCGCTGTTGGCCCCGTTGGGCTCATCGAACGGCTCGGCAAAGAGCGTTTGGCTCGGCCCGTCGTCCTCGACGCCCAAAGCAACTTCGACATCATCGCGGATGTTGTCGCCCTCGCCTTCGGCCCCGTCGTTGGCCACGTTGTCGAAGGTGACATTGAACGGCCCATCGGTGCGTTGGGTGTAGTCGACGGTGTCGGTGCCAGCACCGCCGGTGAAGTCGTCGGCCGAGACGCCCGAGACGAGCGTGTCGTTGCCCGCCTCACCCAGAAGCGTGAAGCCGGAGGCGACTCCGTCGAACTGGCTCGTGTCGAACCGGTCGTTGCCATCACCGCCCCGGACCAGCGCAGGCCCGTTGGGGGTGCGAATGATCACGGTATCGTTGCCGGCACCGGCGTCGATGGTCACCGGGCCAGTACCGAACGATGCGCCCGCTTTGGTGATCGTGTCGTCACCGGTGCCCGCGTCGACGGTGCCACTGAAGATGGTGATGTCATCGTTCCCGCCGCCGCCGAAGAGCTGAGCCGAGGCTTCGTTGGAGCCGCTGATGATGTCGTTGCCGTCGCCGCCGCGAACGATTCCGCCGCCGAGTCCGGTGCGGAGGCTGTCATCGCCGAGGCCACCGTTGATCTCGTTGTTCGACGACGCACCGCCGACGATCGTGTCGTTGCCCGTACCACCATTGACGGTGACCGGAATGCCCGTGGGCAGACCGCTCACCTCGCGGAAGTCGTCGTCGCCGTCGCCGAGATTGGCCAGCACATTGCTCGCATCGAACCGGCCACGATCCACACCATTGGCGACAATGCGTACGTCGTTGGTGCCATCAGCAATCCGCTGGACGGTGATCACGTCGTCACCGGAGGTGCCCGTGATGAAAACGGTGTCGCCGTCCCGCTCGACGGTGACTTCTTCCGCCGTGCCCTCCGTGGTGACCGCGACGTTGTCGAGGGTGTAGACCGCGGGGCTGCCGCCGGCGGTGCGGAACTGGAACTCGAGCTTGAGCGTGTCGCCGATGATGCCTCCGGCGGTGGCGGTGAGGCTGCCGTCGGTGCCGCGGGTGAAGCCGAACTGCTGGAGCGGTCCGCCATCGACACTGTAGGTGAAGCGGGCCAGGTCGTCGGGGCCGATGTCGGTGCCGGTCAGGTCGGCCGAGATGCTCACCGGGCCCGCGCCGGCGATGTCCAGGGGCGTGGTGAACCAGGAGGTGAAGTCGACGGTGTCGGCGATGCGGAGCTGGCCGTTCTGCACGGCGATGCCGCCGTTGGGCGCGAAGACGCGCCACGCGCCGGCCGGGTCGAGCGTGCCGTTGGTCGAGCCGTTGGGCTCGTCGAAGGGTTCGGAGAAGAGCGGCGTGCCGTCGCTCGGCGGGTTGCCCTGCAGCTGCTGGATCACCTGAAGGTTTCGGAACGACACGGTCGTAAATTCCGATGGGATGTCGCGGACCAGCAGGCGGATCTCCAGCGCGAGCGTTTGGCCGGTGAGGGCGGGCGATTGGACTTTCAGCCCGACGTCGCCGGGCTCGTCGAAGCGTCGGTACTCGACGAACTCGCCGCCGTCGAGGCGGTAGCCGAAGGAGACGAACTCGCCCTCGATCGCACGTCGGCCCATGTCCCAGTTGATGGTGACCGGCCCGCCGCTGATGTCGAAGGACTCGGTGCGGAAGGTCGAGACCTGCTCGTCGGTGTCGGTGGCGAAGAGTCGGGTGCCGCCGACGGTGAAGTACGGCGTGCCCGCCCCGCTGTTCTCCAGCGTCCACGGCGTGCCGTTGCTCAGCTGGCCCTCGGAGGAGAACTGCGGCTCGTCGAAATACTCGAAGGCGATCAGTTGCGGTGCGCCCTCGGCGTCGGCGTCCTTGGTGTCGGCACCGAAGACCGCCTCGATGTCGGCGTTGACATTGGCGTTGGTGCCGGTCGGCCCGTCGTCGGCGATGCCGTCGCGGGTGACGGTGATGTCGACGGCGGGGTCGAGTTGCGTGAAATCGAGGATGTCGACGCCGCTGCCGCCGATGTACTCGCTGGGGGCGGTGCCGCCCAGAAGCGAGTCGTTGCCGGCTTCGCCGTCGAGGACGGTCGCGCCGGTACCGCTGAGGGTGTCGTCGCCTTCGCCACCGCGAAGCGTAACTTGGCGGTCTTCGCCGCGGCCGAGCCCGGCGCTGACCCTGTCATCACCCGCTCCGCCCAAGAGCGTCATGCGTTCGTTGTCGCCGGTGTCGGGTGAGTCGCCTGCGGAGACGGTGTCGTCGCCCGCGCCGCCGTCGCCGAGGCTGCTGCCGGCGACGATTTGCAGGTTGTCGTTGCCGAGGCCGCCAAAGAACTCGACCGTGCCACCGCTGAAGCCTGTGTTGTTGGTCAGTGAATCGTCCCCATCCTCACCGTGGGCTTGACCCCGGCCGATGATGATGTTGTCGTCGCCTTCGCCGCCGAAGACGGTGGGCGTTCCGTAGAACAGGCCGATGGTGTCGTCGCCGGCATCGCCGAAGGCGAGGACGGTGCGTCGGATGGTGTACGCGAAGGGCCGGCCAATGATGTCGTCACCGTCGCCGCCACGAAGGGTAGTGAGGTACTCGCCCTCGGCGCGCGTGTCGGAGTTGTCAGAGAACGTGTCGACACCACCATCGCCGAACGCTTCGTGGTTACCCAGGCCGTTGAGACTGTCGTCGCCCTCGCCGCCGCGGAGGATGTCCTTGGGTCCGTTGTTGAATGAAACGAGGGCGTCGTTGCCTGCGTCGCCGAAGAGTTCGTCGTTACCGTCGGAGCTGGTTTGGAGAAAGTCATCGCCCGCGCCGCCGCGGACAGTTGCGGCGTCGTGGCCACGCAGGTCCTTGAGATTGATGTTGTCATCGCCCGGCCCGGCGTCGATGACCAGGTCGTAGCCGCTGGACACGAGCGACCCAAGCCCCACGCGATCGACACCGCCGCCAAGGTTCAACTCGATCCGCTGCAGATCGGCGACCGGCCCCGAGCGGAAACTGAAGTCGCCAACGAAAACGAACAGCTCGCCGTTGCTGGGGCTCGAGGTAACCGTGACGGTTTCGTCGGCGTCGGTCGTGTTGACCGTGAGTACGCCTTGATCGAAACCGGCGGTCACCGCCAGCAGTTTCCTCGTTTCCAAATTCTCGACAACGGCGGCGGCGGAACGGCGGAGGGCATTGCGTGTGGAGGTGGGCATTTTCAGGGGTTGGGGTACGGGTGGATGTCCGGGTCTGTGTACGTAGAAGCCCGAATAATGTTCGAAGCTACCCCACGGATGGGGGTCGTCAACGTGCGTTTTGTCGGGTCAAACTCGACGAAACGACGCGACCGTGGCGCGGCACGCACACACCACAGACGACACGACCGGCATGCCGTTTCTTTCTTTTCCTTTTCTTTCGGTTCTCGCCCCGCGTTACACCCAGATGCCGACGGCTCGCTTGAGCGCTTTGACCTCGGCGGGGGTGAGCAGGCGAGATTCGCCAGGCTTGAGCTTGTCGAGTTTGATCGGGCCGAAGCGGATGCGTTGGAGCTTGCGGACCTTGTGGTCGAACTTGGCCAGAGCGCGGCGGATCTGTCGGTTGCGGCCGCCCTTGAGCGTGAGGTCGAGAATGCTCCGATCACGCCCGCGTCGATGAATCTTCGCCGAGTGCACCTTCGCGACGTAGTGCTTCCCGTCGCGGTCGGCGAGGCGCACGCCCTGCTCGAGTTCGGAAAGGATCTTGGCGTCGACGAGTCCGTCGCAGACGACTCGGTAGACCTTGGGCACGCCGAACTTGGGATGCGTGAGTTTTTGCGTGAGCGGGCCGTCGTCGGTGAGCAGGAGCAGGCCGGTCGATTCGGCGTCGAGCCGGCCGACGGGGTAGACACGTTTGCGAAAGCCCGGCGGCAACAGATCGATCGCGAGGCGCTGCGGGCCCAGCGCGGTCTGTTGGCCCACGTTGGTGCAGACGTAGCCGGTCGGTTTGTGCATCAGCACGTAGACGCGTCGGCGTTTGGTCCCGCCGAGCTTCACCGGCTCGCCGTCGACGTCGACCGTGTCGGTCTCGGGATCGACCATGACCGGTAGCTCGCGCACGACCTGCCCGTTGTGGCGCACACGCCCTTCAAGCACCATCGCCTCGACGGCACGCCGCGAAGCGATGCCGGCATTGGCGAGGAGTTTTTGGATGCGCTCGGCGGGCATGGGGGACAGCGTAGGTTGGCGAGTGATCCACGAGCGTCAGGCGAGAACGAGATCGTCGCGGTGAATAACTTCGTCGTAGTTCGCCGGCGGGTCGAGGCGGGCCAGGTCGCTGGTGCGTTTGCCGGCGATGCGGGGGATGTCGGGGGCGTCGTAGCGGATGAGGCCGCGGGCGATGGCGTGGCCGGTGGGGTCGTGGACGGCGACGATGTCGCCGCGTTTGAAGTCGCCCTTGGCGGAGACGACGCCGATGGGCAGGAGGGAGGCATCGCCGCCTTGAAGTGCCTTGGCCGCGCCGGCGTCGACGGTGATGGAGCCGACCGGCCGCGCGGTGCCGATCCACAGGCTGCGGCCGGTGCGGCGGACGTTGATCGGCTTGAAGACGGTGCCGACGACCTCGCCGGCGAACAGGTCGGTCAGCACACGATCGCGCCGGCCGTCGGCGATCGCCATCCACGCCCCGGCCCCGCAAACGATGCCCGCCGCGTCGAGCTTGCTGGCCATCCCTCCACGACCGTCGGTGCTCTTGTCCATCACGACATGCCGACGCGCCGCCGGCAGGTCGGCGACCGTGTCGATCACCGCCCCGCCGGCGAGCAGGCCCGGCGCGGTGCTCAGCAGCACCAACGCGTCGGCATGTAGGGCGGCACTGATCACCGCGGCCAGGCCGTCGTTGTCACCGAAGCTCGTCAGCTCCTCGGTGCCGATCGTGTCGTTCTCGTTGACGATCGGCACGGCGTTCATCTCGTGCAACGCCCGCAAACAGTCGCGAAGATTGAGAAACCGGCGGCGATGGTCGGCGTCGTCGCGGGTGAGCAGGAGCTGGCCGACAGGCAGGTCGAACTCGGCGAAGGCGGCAGCCCAAACGTCCATGAGCCGACGCTGCCCGATCGCCGCGACGGCCTGCAGGCGGGCCAGGTCGGTCGGCCGCGCGATCCCCAACGCCGCCCGCCCCGCCAGCACCGCGCCACTACTGATGAGCGTCACCGTCTTGCCTGCGGTCCGCAGGGCCACGATCTGGCTCGCCAGGCAGCGCAAAACTTGCGCGTCGATCCCCCCGCCGTCGCCCAGCACGGCCGAGCCGACCTTGATCACGATCGAGCGGGATTGGGCAAACACGGTGCGTGGCACGGGAGCACCATACGACACGCACGGTCGCGCGGTCGGCCAGACCGCCGTTCTTGCCCCGAAAACGCCACTTTGCCACGAAATGTTAAAATGGATAATGCTTTTCAACCCGCTTTGGCGATGAACTTGGTGTCGAAGTTACCCATCTTCACCAAACAAGCCAAACCCACACGGACCCACCCATGGACGACTACGCCACCAGCATGACCGACTCGAAGTTCTACGAAGCCTACCTGCGGGCCCTGATCACCGGTGACCGCAAGGCCGGCCGCGACGCCGTCGCCGACGCCCTCGACTCGGGTATCGACGCACGCACCTACCTCACCGAGATCTGCTACGCCGCCATGGAGCACGTCCGCAGCCTCTACAAGGACGACAAGCTCACCGTCGTCCAGATGGGCCTGGCCACCCGGCTCAACCGCTCGCTGGTCGACCGCCTCGCCGGCGAACTCGAGCACATGCCCGCCAACGGCAAGAAGGCCCTGATCTTCTGCGGCAACGACGAGCCCGAGGAGCTGGGTGGGCAGATCTGTGCCGAGCTCTTCGAGGCCGACGGCTGGGACGTCATGTTCGTCGGCGGCGACGTGCCCAACGACGAGATCCTCGAAATGGTCGGCAACCACCGCCCGGACCTGCTCATCCACTTCGCCACCCTCCCCCAGCAGCTGCCCAACGTGCGGGCGCTGATCGACTATCTGCGGGACGTGAACAGCTGCCCGGGCATGCAGGTGATGTGCTGCGGCGGTGTGTTCAAGCGGGCCGAGGGGCTTGCCGAGGAGATCGGTGCCGATCTCTGGGCCGACAGCGCCGCCGCGGCGGTCACCGTCGCCGAGGCCAACCCGCACCGCAAGGCCAGTGTCGAACAGCAAACCGTCGGCAAGATGCGCCGCGTCCGCAAGCAGGCGGCGAAGCGCGAGAAGCTGGCGGCATAGCGGAAAGTCGGAGTGCGGAAGTCGGAAGGCGGGATGAAGAGCGAGCCACGGAAGGCCTGCTTCATTCCGCTTTCCGCTTTCCGCTTTCCGCATTCCGCCTTTCTGCAACCGCCTGTCGCGCCAGATATCGGACGTTGACCCTGCCCGTCGCGCTCGGCGAAACTTTCCAGCGTGACGGGCTGCTTCGTGCGCATCCTCATCGTTCTTGCAGCGCTCGGGCTGGGCGTGGTCGGCATCGCGGCCAACGTCCAGCGGCCCGACTCGGTGCGTGTGGTGCGGATGACCGTGACGGCGTACTGCCCGTGCAGCGTCTGCTGCGGCGAGCACGCCGACGGGATCACCGCCAGCGGCAAGCCCGTCACCCACAACGCCGGCCGATTCGTCGCCGCCGACACCGAGCACTTCCCCATGGGCACGATGCTCCGCGTCCCCGGCTACGCCAACGACGACCCCGTCCCCGTCCTCGACCGCGGCGGCGCCATCAAGGGCACGAAGTTGGACGTCTTCTTCGCCGACCACGAAACCGCGAAAGCCTGGGGCAAGCGCTCGCTCCGCGTCGAAGTGTGGGAGTGATGTGTAGCGGTGCGACGAAGTCGCCCGTGCCGCGGGGACCTTCGCACCACGGGCAACTTCGTCGCACCCGCTAAACAAATGCCGATACCATGTCATGATGAACGGCGACGACCTGCTGGCCACGGTGGAGGTGTTCGACGACTTCGACGTCGCCGACGAAGCGACCCGGCGCGAGAACTGGGCGCTCACGCCCTTGCAGCGTCTCGCGATCGCCGTGAAACTGCAGGAACGTGTCTACGGCCGAGACGCCATTCTTGCCCGATCACCTCGATCTCTTGAGGTTCTTCCACAACCGTGGGGTCAAGTACCTGCTGATCGGCGGTCATGCGGTGATCTATCAAGGTCTGACGCGGACGATCGGTGATTTGTGTGTCTCCAATAGTGCGTTGCCAAAAGTTCACGGCCCACCAAGCATCTTACTCGCTCAGAAGTTTTTGAGATCCCTCGTCAGCGACGAGTGGCAGAAACTTAACCCAACCGCCCAATCTGGTCGCGGATGCTGCGGTACGAACTAGTTCGCATCCTCTGGACACAACCTTCCATACCTCGAAACCAGCATCGCCATTTTCGTCGGCTTCTTTTCGAGAGTTCTCGTCCAATGCAATAATTCCTGCCGCCTGCTCCAACGCTTGTGCCATCCCATCTAGCCCAGTAATAGAGTAGTCGACGATCGCAAGATCGATTTGTGCAAGCATCTTTACTAATGCTGTTTTGGTCGAGCTACTTAGCGAGGATCTGATGACTAGTTCCCGCACAGTGTGGATTTGAGCCCGAAGCTCAACTAGATCATCGGCAGCAATCCTGTCTATTGGCGACTCGCGGTCGATCGCATCCGCACAATGTTCTAATCCATCAAGCATCGCCTCGTTAATGCTGCCGCGAAGTCCCTCCCATCCGGCGTCTGGATTCAACCGCTTGAACAGGTCCGTCACTCGTTCGTGACGCTTCAACAACCGATCAGGATTTGCGTTCTCGAGCGCCCGAACATCTTCTTGGACCTTGATCTGAAGGCTGAAAAGTTGAGCCAAGACCTTTAAGACCCCGAGCTCGTCCGTTGCTTGTTGTGGAAAGACCTCCGAGAGCATGTCTGAGACGTTTCGAGCACGAGACTTTTGGGCGCTTTCAAGAATGCTCAAAAGTCGAGCAGCCGAGTTGTCTTTATCGTAGTCCATCTGCGAATGTTAGGCATTGCCTATTGGCATACTCACTTTCCCACTTTCTCCGCGAATGCCTTGATCGCGGGACTCTTTTCCGCCGGTTGCCACCAAGGCTCGCCCGTCGCCCAGGCGACGGCTTCGTCGATGTCGTCGGTGAGGCGGTAGAGGTCCGTGTCGACGTCGTTGATGTAGCCGCCGGGGGCGAGGGTTCCCTTGATCCAGTCCAGCAGGCCGCTCCAGTAGCCTTTGTCGAAGAGGATCATCGGGAACGGCTCGATCTTCATGGTTTGCATCAGGGTGGCGGTTTCGAAGAACTCGTCCATGGTGCCGAAGCCGCCGGGGAAGCAGATGAAGGCGCTGCTGTGCTTCACGAACATCACTTTGCGGGCGTAGAAGTAATTGAAGTCGATGGAGATGGTCTGGTAGGGATTACCGCTTTGCTCGTGGGGGAGTTTGATGTTGAGGCCGACGGAGGTGCCGCCGGCTTCGAAGGCACCTTTGTTGCCGGCTTCCATGATGCCGGGGCCGCCGCCGGTGATGACGGCGTGGCCGCAACTGACCAGCTTCGCGGCACACTCGACGGCCTGCTGGTACTCGGGGTGATCCGGCTTGGTGCGGGCCGAGCCGAAGATGCTCGTGGCCCGGGGTAGTTCGGCGAGGGTTTCGAAGCCCTCGACGAACTCGGACATGATCTTGAACACGCGCCAGGCGTCGCCGCGCTCGGGGCCGAGCGTGCCGGAGTCGACGGGCCGACCGGTGGCCGGGCCGATCGAGCAGTAGGACGGGAGTTCGGAGGGCTTTAACGGCGCGACGTTGGATTGGTCCATCCGGGGAACCTACCGCAGGCAGACCCACGGGTGAACCCGTGGGCTTTACCGATCAATGAACCAACGGATGCGCGCGAGGGATGATGCCGTCTTCCTCGGCGTAGCGGTGGTAGAGCTCGATCGCTTCGAGTTGTCTTTCGCCGACCTCGTAGTGGAGGTGCTGCGTGAGATAGCGGTGGGCGATGCCGGGCGGCCAACCGCGGGGGATGGCGTGCTTCTTGATCAGCTCGTCGACCATGCCCAGACCGCGTGTCCGGCAGTCGGCGAGGGTTTCGATGATGTCGCCGAGTTCAACGCCGGCCCGAGCGGTCCAGCAGGCGAAGACGAACGGGAGCCCGGTGAGCTGCTTCCACGCGGCTCCGAGATCGAGTTGATGCTCAAACCCGACCGGCTCTTCACAGACGACCTTGTCGCCGATGAGCAACCGAGCCTCGCCGGGGGCACCGGTGACGGCGTGGAGCGGGGCGAGTTCGGGCACCCGGCCGTGCAGCCGCTTCATCACGATCCGGGCCAGGGCGACCGACGTGTGGCTATCCGGGTCACAGCAGAGGCGGTCGATCCGGTCCAGCGGCGTCTGGCTGAAGATCCGCACCGTCAGCGTGGCCCCGTCGCAGCCGATGCCGCCGCCGGTGGGCAGGAGCGTCGCCCCCTCGATCCGCTGGTAGTCGATCACCGGCAACAACGCGATGTCGGCGGTTTCGTCCTGCAAACGACGCAGGAGTTTGCTCGGCACGTCCAGCGCGAGGTCGACATCGTCACGCTCACCGAGCCCCGCGATGAGCGGCTTGGCGTTGAAGTAGTTGACCGACGCGACGCGGATCGTCGCCGGTGGTGCCGTCGCGCCTGTCGATATCGGACCTGCATTGGAAGAAATCGTGGCGGACGGCATGGGTCAATCTAGCCCATCGGTTACATGCGGGCCGTTGATTTGGCTGAAAACGCGGATCGCTGACGCGCTCGCGAAAGTCACGCACAGGCTTTACCAAACGCTAACACATGGAAATGTCGCCGACGCGTAAGGTGCCGCCGAACCGCGAGGAATTGGGGATGAAAGCATCCCCTTTCGCGGCTTGTGCAATCACTTTCGGAGAACCACCCATGAATATCCTTCGCAACCTTCGCCGCAAGGCGACCACGATCGCGGCAGCCGGTGCCGTCGTGGCCCTCGGTGCCACCGTCGTCACCGCTCAGGTGACCGTCGACGAATCCCTGCCGACCTACGAGCCCACCAGCGGCGTCAGCGGCAACATCAAGTCCGTCGGCTCCGACACGCTCAACAACCTCATGACCCTCTGGGCCGAGGAGTTCAAGAGCCTCTACCCGCAGGCCGACGTCGAGATCGAGGGCAAGGGTTCCTCGACCGCCCCGCCGGCGTTGATCTCCGGCACCTCGCAGTTGGGTCCGATGAGCCGGGCGATGAAGGCTGGTGAGGTCGAGAAGTTCACCGAGGAGTTCGGCTACGCCCCGACCCCGATCCGCACCGCCGTCGACGCCTTGGCTGTCTTTGTCCACAAGGACAACCCGATCGACAACCTCACCCTCGAGCAGGTCGAGCAGGTCTTCTCCGTCAACGGTCCGGACAACGTGACCTGGGGCGACCTGGGCGCGACCGGCGAGTGGGCCGACAAGCCCGTGAGCCTCTACGGCCGCAACTCCGCCTCGGGCACCTACGGCTTCTTCAAGTCCGCCGCCCTGGGCAAGGCCGACTACAAGGCCACCGTCAAGGAACAACCCGGTAGCTCCGCCGTCGTGCAGGGCATCGCCTCCGACAAGTTCGGCATCGGCTACAGCGGCATCGGCTACCTGACCGCCGACGTCAAGGCCGTCGCCATCGACGGCGTCGCAGCCAACGCCGACAACGCCTACTCGGGCGACTACCCGCTGGCCCGCTTCCTCTACGTCTACGTCAACGTACCGCCGAACCAGTCGCCGACCCCGATCGTCAAGGAGTTCCTGACGATGGTGCTCAGCAAGCAGGGCCAGCAGGTCGTGCTCAAGGACGGCTACTACCCGATCACCAACGTGATCGCCCAGGAAGATCTCGCCAAGCTCGGCGGCTAATCCCGTCGGCTTGTGCCAAGGTCCTCGGGGGGAAATGCAATCCACACGCGTCGGTGGCGGTTGAACCCGTCGCCGACGTTTTGCCGCAACGGATTGGGGCTTGAAGTTTGACCGACGGAATTGCTGCCGTCAGACTCCCGGACCGCAACTCGACCATCGTGCCCGACAACCCACCGCCGAGCAGCCAAGGTTCCGACCCCGACGCGCCGACCAACACCGGTGGTGGCCAACCGGCGCGCTCGTTCACGGGCCGCAAGCGCCGCCACACCACGCCGGCCTCGATCAAGATCGCCGACAGCGTCTCCAAGTGGGTCATCACCGTCGGCGGCCTCTCCGTCATCGGCGCGCTGGCCCTGATCTTGTTGTTCCTCGCGTCGGTGGTGGTGCCGCTCTTCGGTTCGGCCGAGCTCAATCCGACGACCGTCGCCGAGATCGACGCCGATAAAGCCGCGCCCGTCGCGGTGCGGGTCGATGAGAACGTCGTCTCGTTCTGGATCATCGACGAAGCCGGCGCGCTCTCGACCTTCCGCACGCAGGAAGCGGAGCTGATCGAAACGCGAAGGATCTCCGACGTGCCGGTGACGGCCGTGAGCGTTAAGCGCAGCAACGTCGCGATCGGCCGAGAAGACGGAACGGTCTTGCTCGGCTCGGTGCCGTTCGGCGTCAGTTTCCCGGCGGGTGTGCCCGATGCACTCGAAGGGCTCAACCCTGGTGACACGGCGATCTTCGAAGGCGGCGTCGCCGAGCTCATCCCCGGCAACCGCATTCGCGTCACCACGCCCAACGTCACCTTTGGCGAGCCCGTCGCGATCGGTAAAGCCGCCGGCGACCCCAGCCCGATCAAGCTTCTGGACTATCTCGTCGAGGACGACGAAGCAGCCGGCGGCGACGAGGCGTTGGTCGTGCTCCGCGAAGACGGTCGACTTTTCTACGAAAAGGTCACGCAGAAGCGGAACCTGATGACCAACAAGGTCACCAAGTCGCTCTCGGAGTTCGAGTTGCCGATGGATCAGGCGCCGACGGGCGTCGAGCCGGTCGGCGTGTTCATGCAGTCGCGTGGCCGGGGCGTTTACCTCGTCTACGAGGACGGCCAAACGCTGCGGTTCGACACGACCGATCCGGAGAACGCCCGGGTCGTCGAGGTCGCCGACCTGCTGCCCGAGACCGATCGCACCATTACCGCCGCCCGCATGCTCATCGGCGACGTCACGCTGATCGTCGGTGACTCGGCAGGCGGCGTGTCGGGCTGGTTCGCGACCAACTATCCCGAAGGCACGCCCGACGACGAGATGAACCCAGACGACTTGCACATGGTGCAAGCACACACGTTCGCCGAGCTCGACGCCGCCGTCACGGCGTTCAGCCCCAGCGAGCGCGACCGCCAGTTCCTCGTCGGCGACGCGCTGGGCAACATCACTTTGTTCTACATGACCACCAGCAGCCTCGAAGGCACGACCCGCCTGGCTGCCGAGGGGGCGATCGACCTGGCCACGCTTTCGCCGCGGGCCGACGCCGCCCTGACCATCACCGACACCGGCGCGCTCGCCGCCTTCGACATCGCCAACGACTACCCCGGCGACCACCTCGCGGCCCTCTTCACCCCGATCCATTACGAAGGCTATCCCGGCAAGGATTTCCAGTGGCAGTCCGGTGGCGGCACCGACGACGCGGAACCGAAAGTCAGCTTCGTTCCGCTCATTTTCGGCACGCTCAAGGCCACGCTCTACGCGATGCTCTTCGCGGTGCCGATTGCCATCCTCGGGGCGATTTACACGTCGGAGTTCATGGACCCGCGGGCCAAGGCGGTCGTGAAGCCGACGATCGAGATGATGGCGGGCCTGCCCTCGGTGGTGCTCGGATTCATCGGTGGGTTGGTGCTCGCTCCGATCTTCGAGGACATCATCCCCGGCGCGCTGCTCACGTTCGTATGCGTCCCGGCGGGGGTGTTCATGTTCGGCTGGCTCTGGCAACTGCTCCCGCCGGACGTGGTCCGGCCGCTGCCCAAGTGGGTGCCGTTCATCGTGATGATCGGCGCGGTGCTCGTGACGTTCGGCGCGGCGCTGCTGGTCGCGCCCCTGCTCGAAACGATCCTGTACGGCGGTGACATCAAGGCCTGGCTCAACCGACGCACCGGCACGGGCTTCTGGGGCACCACCGCCGGCTGGATCGGCCTGCTCACGCCCTTGCTACTCATCGGCGTGGTCTTCGTGTTCAACACCTTCATCCGACCCCGGCTCAACGCCTACAACACCGACGATCGCAAGAAGATCGCTGGGGTCGACGGCATTCGGCTGATCGTGTCGCTCGGCGTGGCGATCCTGCTCGCCACCGCGATCGGCGGAGCCTTCACGAGCGTCGGCCTAGACCTACGCGGCGACTGGTCGCTCGGGCTCATCGACTGGTCGCCGGCCGGCACGTACATCACACGCAACTCGGTGATCATCGGCATCATGATGGGCTTTGCCGTGATCCCCATCATCTACACGATCTCCGAGGATGCGCTCAGCAGCGTGCCCAACACCCTCCGCTCGGCCGCGCTAGGCGCGGGCGCGACGCCGTGGCAGACGGCAATCCGCGTGGTGCTGCCGGTGGGGATCAGCGGCATCTTCTCGGCGTGCATGATCGGTCTGGGACGTGCGGTCGGCGAGACGATGATCGTGCTGATGGCATACGGCAACACGCCGATCCTCGACGGCAACATCTTTAACGGCGGCCGAACGATGGCCGCGAACATCGCCGTCGAAATGCCCGAAGCGCCGCAAGGCGAGACGCTCTACCGCTATCTCTTCGCCAGCGCGTTGATCCTCTTCGCCATGACGTTCGTGATCAACACGATCGCGGAAGTCGTCCGCAATCACTTCCGCAAACGGGCCCTGCAGCTCTAGAGACGATGTCCGAACCCAACGAGCCAAACGACATCGACTACGCCGACCCGGCCACCGCCGACGTCGCGCCCCAACGCCGCAAGCGGCGTACTTCGCTCGTCTCGCGTGGTCAGCCGATGGTCTGGCTCACCGGCGGGTGTGTCGCGGTCGCGCTGCTGATGACCGTGACGCTGCTCGGGTTTGTGCTGCTGCAGGGTCTGGGCACGTTCTGGCCCCAGCCGGTCGTGCAGGTCTCCACGACCGACGGCGACACGCTGCTGGGCATCCCGTCACGCGCGGTCGACAAGGCCGACGGCACCGGGCAGGAAATCCTCTACCGCGTCGGCAACTTCGACGTCACCGGCGAGCGGTTCAAGTACGTCCGCGAAGACGCCATCGCCGAGACCAACGAACCCGAATGGGCGCTGACCGTCGAGCGGCTCGAGAACGGCATCGCGATCGGCTACCTCGACGCGATCATCCACGACGGCGTCCGCACCGAGGGCCGGGCCGAAGCCTGGGCGAAGTTCCAGGAGCTTTACCCCCAGGCCCGCGCGATTTTCGCGAAACTCAAGGAACTCGAAGAATACGAGATCGGCGGGCTCGCCGACGAGGAAGAAGTCGTTCGCCTCAAACTCAGGAGCGTCGAGCTCGAACACGGCGAGGGCTCGACCGAGTATCGCCAGGCCGTCGCCGACGCACAGCCGGCGCTCGAAGAGATGGCCGCGCGGTTCACCGAACTCAACGCCGAGCGCCGCGAACTCGAGGACGAACTGGCCAAGTTCCGCATGGAGATGCGGACCGAAGCCGGCGTGATCGTCCCGAACGATCCGCTCTATCCCGACGAGCCGATGATGCTCCACCGCGTCGTGCGAGCCTTCCCTGCCAACCAGTTGGGCACGCTCGACAAGGTCGGCATCTACTTCGGCCGGTGGTGGGAGTACCTCACCGACGTGCCCCGCGAAGCCAACAGCGAGGGCGGGATCTGGCCGGCCATCGTCGGCACCGTGATGCTCACGTTCATCATGATCCTCGTGGTGCTGCCCATCGGCGTCATCGCGGCGATCTACCTCCGCGAGTACGCCAGGCAGGGCCTGATCGTCAGTGTCATCCGCATCTGTGTGAACAACCTCGCCGGCGTGCCGAGCATCGTCTACGGCGTCTTCGGGCTCGGGTTTTTCTGCTACACCGTCGGCAAGTGGATCGACGGCGGCCCCGAGCACGCCGGCTTCGGTCACGCGAGCGCCGGCGGTTGGTGGGCGGGTATCGGCGTGGCGATCCTCCTCGTCGCCGCGGCGGTCGTCGTCGGCATCCTCGGCGGACGCATGGGCAAGTCCGACAAGGTCGGCGGCGAATGGCAGACCCGCGCGCTCGGCTTCGCGACCTTCTTCCTCTGGGCGGGCGCGGTCGTCACCCTCGGCTGGCTCTTGGCGACCATCCCGTTCTTCGACGGCTTCCACCGCGCCAAGCTCCCCGACCCGACCGTCGGCAAGTCGGCGATGATCTGGGCGTCGCTCACCCTCGCGCTGCTGACCCTGCCGGTGATCATCGTCTCGACCGAGGAAGCCCTCGCGGCCGTGCCCAACTCGATGCGCGAAGGCTCCTACGCCTGTGGCGCTTCCAAGTGGCAGACTATCCGACGCATCGTGCTGCCCCGCGCGCTGCCGGGCATCATGACCGGGATGATCCTTGCCATAGCCCGGGGCACCGGTGAGGTCGCGCCGCTCATGCTCGTGGGCGCGGTCAAGCTCGCGCCGGAGCTGCCCGTCGCGGCGGACTTCCCGTACTTCGGCACCAACCGTTCGTTCATGCACCTGGGCTTTCACGTCTTCGACCTGGGCTTCCAGTCACCCGACTCCGAGGCCGCCCGCCCGCTGCTGTTCACGACCGTGCTCGTGCTCATCGCCATCGTCGTGTTCCTGAACATCACGGCGATCTTTATCCGCTCACGACTCCGCCGAGCCTTCGCCGGCGGGGCGTTCTGATTCACTTTTTCCGGACCAAGTCATGCTGACCGACACGCAAACAACGACCGACGGCTCCACCGGCGACGACGTGCAGTTGCGTCCGCCGCAAAAGCAGGCCGGGCAATTGCAGGCGGCCGTCGACGCCGGCGGCAACTTCCCCGCGCACATCCACCCCGAACTCGCCACGGAAACGCCCGTCGTCGACGTGAAGGACTTCAACCTGTTCTACGGCACCAAGCAGGCGCTGTGGGACATCAACATGTCGATCCCGCACGGCAAGGTCACCGCGCTGATCGGCCCGTCGGGCTGCGGCAAGTCGACCCTGCTCCGCTGCGTCAACCGCATGAACGATCTGATCGACTCGGTTCGCATCGAGGGCGACATGACGATCAACGGCGACTCCATCTACTCACGCAGCGTCGATGTCATCGAGCTTCGCAAACGCATGGGCATGGTCTTCCAGAAGTCCAACCCATTCCCGATGAGCATTTTCGAGAATGTCGTGTTCAGCCTGCGTGTCGACGGCGAGCGTCGCAAGGGCGTGCTGGAGGAAACCTGTGAAAAGGCGCTACGCGGGGCAGCGCTTTGGGACGAGGTGAAGGACCGGCTCAAGGAATCGGCGCTTGGCCTTTCCGGTGGTCAGCAGCAACGCCTGTGCATCGCCCGCGCCATCGCCGCCGAGCCGGAGGTGTTGCTCATGGACGAACCGTGCAGCGCGCTCGACCCCATCGCCACCGGCAAGATCGAAGACCTCATCGCCGAACTCCGCGGCACCTACACCGTGCTGATCGTCACCCACAACATGCAACAGGCGACCCGCACCAGCGACTACACGGCGTTCATGTACCTTGGCCGGCTCGTCGAATATGGGCCGACCTCGACGCTCTTCCAAACCCCGGCCCTCGCCGAAACCGAGGCGTACGTCACCGGCCGGTTCGGCTGATCCGTCTGGCCGTCCGGCTTTGACCCCGGATCGCTTCGCGATTCGAAGGCGCCCCATGCGCGATGCACTCGATGACCAACTCGCGGGCCTGCTCACCTGCCTGCTCAAGATGGGCGGGCTGGCCGAGCGGATGATCGGCAACGCCCGTGACGCGTTGCTGGATCGGGACGAAGGAAAGCGAGCGACCGTCTTCGCGGCCGAAGAAGACATGGACCGACTTCAGTCCTGCGTCGACCACGAGGCTGTTCTGACGATCATCAAGCAACAGCCAGTCGCGTCGGACGTGCGGCTCACGTTCGCGCTGAGCCGGGCGGCAAGCAATCTCGAACGCGTCGGCGATTGCACGGTGAACATCTGCCAGGCCGTCCCGTTCATCTTCGAGCAGGACGTTCGCCCGCCCGCCGAGATGCGTGACCTCTTCGACTTGGTCAAGCAGGCCGTCACCGACGCGCTCGAAGCGTTGATCAGTCGGGACGTCGCGCTGGCCCAACGCGTGGTCGCATCGGACGAGACGATCAACGAACGACGCGACGGAATTTTCCGCGAGCTGCTCCGTCAGATCATGGCCGACCCGTCCACGGCCAGCTCTTCGATGTCGCTGGTGCTGGTGAGCCGAAATCTCGAACGTATCGGCGATCACGCAACGAACATCGCCGAAGACGTGATCTACATGGTCCGCGGCGACGACGTCCGTCATGCGGGCGAGCAAAACGACGCGTGCTGATCGTGCTTACTTCTTCGCCCCGACGCTGAACTTGCCGAACTCCTCGCTTAGCGCGGCCCGCATGGTTTCGAGCTTCTCGGCCAACTCGGCGCGGCGCGTTTGCAGTTCTTCGATCTGCGTCTCCTGATCGTTGAGCTTGTCCATCAGACGCTGGTGGTAGGCGCTGTTGCGGTCGACGGTCCGCATGTTTTGACGGATGCGGTCCTGCTCCTGGGTGATGTCACGAATCTGTTGTTCGGCCTCGGCGATGTCACGCTCGACGGCGACGACTTCGCGTTTGCGTTCGGCGATCTTCTTGAGCGCTTCGCGGACGTTGTCGTCGATCGTGCCGGTGTTGGCGTAAACGAGAATCTGCCGCGGGTCCATGTCGAGGATGGCGAAGCGCTGGTCGTAGGTGCGGCGTTGCGTGACGTCGAACTCGGTCGTGCCGTCGCCGGCGATGTCGACGCGGAAGCGGTACTGCTGCTCGGTCGTCTCGAACGGTTCGGCCGTCTCGTGCAACTCCCACGGCTTGTTCCGCGGATGCTCGACAACGATGAGCTTCTCGTCGTCGGTCTTGTTGTCGAACGTGTAGGTCCACTTGCTCTGGCCGAGCCGCTCGACGATGAGGACGCCGTCGTCGATCTTCGCCGAAAGCAGCGTGTCGCGGTTGGACGACTGCTCGACATCGGCGACGACGTTGAGGTCGATGCCGTAGGAGATCAGACGCGACTGACCGGGCGGGAGATTGTCGACCTGCGCGTCGCCCTGGTACGCGCCGCTGCCGGTGTAGACGGTCATCGGCCCGGCGAGCAGGTGCTTGTCGGTCGTGTTGGTCAGCCACGCGCCGTTGAGCGGATGGCGCGGCATGACGGTGCTGTTGTAAATGCTCACCGCCTCGGCCTCGACCGGGTCGGTCACGACGGGGATCATCGCGCTGGACTGGCGCGCGAGGCTGACGCTGCCGACGGTGTACTGGAAGAGCTCACCGATGTCGGAGCCGGAGGCGATCGTCGCGACGCCTTGAGTTGGGTTGAAGCCGCCACCGAAGTATGCCTCGGCCTCGGCGGCTTGCGGCACGCCCAGGTCCTCGGCAAGCTCTCCGCGTCTCCGAGCGAGTTGGCGTCCGAGTGCTTCGTTCGCCTCACGCTGCGACAGCAACAGCCGACTCCCATCGCCGGCGACCGCGTTGCCCACCGCCAGCCCACCCTCGTATCGCTGGGGCCGCAGAGACGCGTACAACTCCGGCACCACCACCGGACGCGGCACGTACAACGGCTCGTACAAATCCTGCACGAACGAGATCGGCCGACCGCTCACCAGCGACAGCTGCACGTTCTCCCAATCAAAGTCGGTCTGGTTCTCCACGATCGCCCAGCCCTGCAGATCCGCGTCCTTGTCCTGACCCATGACCAGGCGGTAGCTCGTCTTCCATACCGGCGTCTCGACGACGTACCCGAACTGCACGCGCCGCTCGCCGTCGCCGGTGAATGAGATCGTCACCGGCTTCTTGTTCGTGTCACGCGCACCGGCCAGTGCGGCCAGCGCGCGGCCGAGTTCTTCCTGGAGCTTCGCGTCGCTCAGTTCGATCCCGCGTACCTGATCGAGCGGAACGGCCATCAGCCCGGTCCCCGTGAAGAGATTCAGCACGTCGACCTCAACCGACTCCCCGCCCTCGACGGGTTTGTCCTTGGTCTCGATGCCGATGATGGTTCCCTCGGCGGTGCGATCGCCCACCAGCACGACGACCTGTGCCCCGCGCAGCTGCTCGAGCAGGTCGGACATGTCCGGGCTGCCGGAGAGGTCCACCTGAAACGACGCGAGCGTCTTGCTTAGCGGATCGCGCGACGGGTAGGAGACGGTGCCGATGCTGCCGCCGTCGAGATCCTGAAGCACGAGCGACTTGAGAATGTCGTTGATCTGCTCGGAGCGAAAACGCAGCGTCGCTTCGGCGTCGCCGTCAACGGTGCCGGCGTGGCGGAACATGCCCACGCCCGAGGAGAACAACGTCACCGCCTGGACCTCGACGTTGGTCTCGGCGGCGGCTTCCGCGATGGCGGCCTGCTCGGCGTTCTGGGCGAACGTCACGGCCGACAAAGCGGCAGCGGCGGCGAAGGTCAATGCGGTGGCGATCGGTTTCATGGGGCGTCCTTGGTTGGGTCGGTCTCAATCCTAACGACGACGAAGACGCGTCACAGTTGCAGTTCTTAAACGGATTTGTGCTTGGTGTTTCGTGTTTGGTGTTTTGCACTCACGAAAGCGCACAGCTGCGTTGCTCCGCAACGCGGTTGGCTACGCTGTGCGTCTTGAAAGCCGCCTGGCCCATCGTGAAGTGGTTGCTGCTGGCGCTCACGCTCGGGCTGGTCGGCTGGGCGCTCGCCGGTCCGATCAAGACGCTGCTGGCCGACCCGCCGAGCGTGGACTGGCGGTGGGTCCCGGCAAGCACCGCCGCGGCGGCGTGTGTATTCCTGGCACAACTTGTCGCATACCGCGCGCTGCTCCACGGGCTCGGGCACGAACTCTCTTGGCGGGCGACGGCGCAGTGCGTGTGGGTGCCGATCCTGGGCAAGTACGTCCCCGGCAAGGTCTGGGCGATCGGGACGGCCGCGACGCTGCTGCGTAGCCACGGCGTACCCGTTGCGGTGGCGCTCTCGTGCTATCTGATCCTCGACGGACTGGCGGTGATGTTCGGCCTGCTCTTTGGCGGCTGGCTTCTGCCGGAACAACAGATCGTCGCGGTCGTCGTCGTCATCGCGGCGATCGTCGTGCTGCACCCGGCGGTCTTCGGCCAACTCATCGCGCTGGGCCTTCGGCTCACGAAGAAGCCGCCGCTCGAACGGCCGCTGCGGTTCAAGGATTACTTCGCCCCCGCGCTCTCGGCGATCGCGCAATGGGTCTTCTACGGACTGAGCACGCTGCTGATGCTCAACGCCCTGACCAACGTCGGCGTCGAGGCACTACCCCGCTGCATCGCGACGGCCGCGCTGGCCCAAACCATCGGCTACCTTGCCTTGTTCGCCCCCGGCGGCCTCGGCGTCCGCGAAGGCATCTACGCCTTGGGCCTGAGCACGGTCGTAAGCCCCGAACTCGCGGCGGCGGTCGCCCTGCTCATGCGCGCCCAGAGCATCATCGTCGAAGCCGGCGCGGCACTGACAGGCCTCGCCCTGGGCCGACGCGCTGCCGTGTAGCGGTGCGACGAAATCGCCCGTGGGGCGTGCGGCTTGGGCGACTTCGTCGCACCGCTACACGGCGGAGTTGGGCACCTCGTCCCGCGTCACGTTCCGCGCTCCGCACTTGCTGCACGGCGTGGCGTCCTCGTGCTCGCCGCAGAACCAGCAGGGCAAGGGGGTGTCACGGTTGAGATACTTCCGTAGCAGGCGTCGGTGATGCCAGCGCGAATGTGTCCACGGGAGCACGATGACCACGACGAGCGTTGCCACGGCCACGACGGCCGATGACCAACTCGGCGCAAAAACCAGTAAGCCGCAGACAATTGGCACCGAAACAATCGCCAGGAGAAACAACACCAAGCGTGTGCCACCGTCGATGTCGATGGCGTTGCGTCCCTCGATGTGCGAACGAATGCCCTCGGCGACCGTGGGATGGAACGGCTCAAGCTTGACGTGGAAGTAGTTCGTGCGCGATAGCTTCGTGGCCAGCATCAGCGCGTCGGTCGCCACCGCACCGACCGGCGGGATGTACACCGGTGACCCGCACTCCGGGCAGCGCTCGCTTGTGATCTGCCGCAGGTCGTAATCGCAAACACTGCACGCCGACGGTCGGCCCACCGCAGACGACAACCGAGCCTGCAATCTTTGCGCGAGCCCTCGGTTCTGCTGCGCTCCCCAGTAGATCCAGCCCACCGCCAGAAGGAAGATCAACAGAAATGTGGGGTAGATTCCGATGATCGGGCGAAGCAAGAACCAGCCCAAGACGATGCCCCAGACTTGCGCCATCCCGACAAGGAAATATGGCAGCGCCGGCCACATCGATCGCTCGCGCTGGGTCCGCACGATCTCCCGAAAGTGGGCCTCGATCACCGCGTCCGGCACCCCCGCCCCGCGATCGGGAAGGTGTCGACGAATCGAGTCATCGAACAAACGCTGACGCATGATAACTCCGAGAACGCCCACGCCTTCAGGCGTGGGTCGGCTTTCGTGACCGAGTGCAGACCCACGGGTGAACCCGTGGGCGTTGGCTGGTGATCCTCACCCAAACAAACTCATCTGCCCGTCGACTTCGTCCTCCACCTGCCCGAAGTTGCTTTCGCTTTCGTAGACCTTCGCCACGCGCTCGAGCGTGTCGGCGTCTTCGATGTTCTTGTCATGGCGGATGCGTTTGATGCGGGGGAAGCGCAGGGCGTAGCCGCTATTGTGGCGGTCGCTTCTCTGCACCTGGTCCATGGCGATCTCCATGACGACCTGCGGCTTCACCTGATATACCCGCCCGTTGAAGTCGGTGGCGATCTCCTTGAACAGCGTCGTCAGCTCGGCGATCTCAGCGTCGGTGACGCCGCTGTAGGCCTTGCCGAGCGTGAGCAGTTCGCTCGCGCCGGGCTCGCCGGCCCAGACGGCGAAGGTGTAATCGCTGAGCACGTCGCGGCGTTTGCCGTGGCCGTGCTCGGCGGCGACGACGACGCAGTCGAGCGTGGGCAGGTGCGTCTTCAACTTCAGCCACGCACCGCCGCGGCGACCAGGGGTGTAAGAGCTGCTGGGGTCCTTGAGGATCAAGCCCTCGTTGCGGGCGGCACGGGCTTCGAGGAAGGCGGCTTCGATCTCGTCGGCGGTGCGTGTCGGCATCTGCCGCGCGAGCAGGAACGGTCCGGTCGCCTCCTCACCGAGCGTCGTCGCGCCGCACTGTTTGGCCAGGTCCTCCAGCACCGCCCGCCGCTCGGTCAGCGGCGCGTCCATCAACAGCACGCCGTCGCGGTAGAGGATGTCGAACGCGACGAACACGCACGGATGTTTCTGCAGAATACTCGCGGTGAGTTGCTTGCGACCCAGGCGTTTCTGGATGCTCGAGAACGGCAACACGACGCCGCGCTTGTAGGGGAGGATCTCCCCGTCGAGCAAAAAGGACCCTGACACCTTTTGCAGTTGGTCGACGACGTCGGGGAAGCTCGCGTCGGTGCGGTCGAGAGTGCGGGTGTAGATGTGGAGGCGTTCCCCGTCCCCAGTTTCATCCTTGTGTACTTGGCCACGGATGCCGTCGAGTTTGTCGTCGGTGTGGAAGCCGGCCTCGGGCATTTTCTCGGCGGCAAGTTCGGCCGTCTCCACCGGCGTGGCGAGCATGAACTGGATCGGGTGGAAGAGTGTGAACTCCGCCTCGGCGAGCGTGTCGGCCTTGGCCCGAAGCACCACCGCATCCAGCGCGCCGATCAGCAGCGCCGCCCGGCGGACGTCCGCCTCGTCCCGCTCGAACGCCTCGGCGATTGCGGCGAGCAGGTTACCGTCGCGCACGCCGGTGCGCAGGTCGCCCATGACGATCTTGCCGAGGTACGCCGCCTCGCGGTCGTTGTTGCAGCGGCGGAGCACCGCCGCGAGCATGTGGCGTTTTTCCTCGGCGTTGCCGGTCGCGGCAAGGTCCTCAAACAGATGCTCCAGGTCCGCGAGCACCAGCGGGTCGCCGTCGCGCTGCTGCCAAACCGACGCGAGGGCTTCGCCGACTTCACCGTTGCGGATGACTGCCAGCCGCCAGGCCGATCGGTCGAGCCCGAGCACCGACACCGCGACGTCGCCGAAGGTCCGCCCGCTCACGCCGACGACGCGTTCGTCGGTCTCGGCGAACGCCCGCCCCCCAGCGAACCGCACCGCCCTTGCCAGATCGTCCTCCCCGAGCGTTCGGAAATACCCGGCCAATGCGGATTGCTTCTCCAGCTTCTTCGTCGTCGCCGCGGCAGCGTCGTTAGCCACGGCAAACGCGGATAACGTGTCGGCGGATACGTCGGGCGCGGGACTCGGCACGCCGCGATGTTATGGGGTCGCGTTCCGGAGGAACCCGGTCGCGCTCGGGCGGACATCGCGCTGTAACATCACGGCCGTGCCACGCTCCGCCCCACAAACCTCCACCCGGATCGCCGTGCGCAACGCGGTGCTCTGGGGGCTGATGGTGCTGACCATCGCGGTGGGCAGTGTTCTCGGCCGGGGCAATCCTCTGGAACCACTGAACACGCTCGTGCGCATCGGCGATCTGAGCGTCCGGCTGCCCGAGGGCTTCAACGTCGACACGCGTACCACCGACACGGGCAAGGTGCTCTTCGCCGACCGGGACACGGTGGAAGTTCGTGTGCTGGTGCGGGACGACGTGTCTGCCCAGGACGCGCTCAAGATGTTTTACACCGGACAGGCGATTGCGACGGAGCCGGTCCTCATGGCCGGCCGGCCCGGGACGCTGGCGACCTTCGTCGAGCCGGGCCAGGAGCCGCGCGTCACGCATGTCGCGATGGCGGACACCGCCGACGGTCGGTTGTTGCTGATCGAGCTGGCTGCGACGGGACGACCCGACGCGCGGCGATTGCTGTTGCTGCGTCGCATCGTCGATGTGGCCGTGCTCGAACCAATCCCGCCCGGCGGCGTCGAACGATAGGAAACCCCATGCACTTCATGAATATTCAACGTATTGGTCTCGGGATTCTCTGCGTGTGGCTGCTCGGCGGGCTCGCGCTGACACAGGCGCTGGCACAAACGCCCGGCGCCCGGCTCGGGCCGATGTTCGAAGGCCAGACCAGCGGCGTGAGCTTCCGACCGCCGGCGGAGTTGGCCCGGGTCGACGCCCGGCCCGGCGAGATCGCGCGCTACAGCGGTGCTGGCACGTTCGTCGTGCGGCGCATCGACCTGCCCGGCCAAGGGTACCCGCTGGATTCGGTCGTCGAGCCGACCACGCGGCCGGACGATAAACCGACGTTTTCGCCGGGCATGACCGACTACATCGCCGGAGAGCAGGTCCGCAACACCGCGGGCAAACTGCTCCGCAACGAGGTCATCCCGACCGCCAACGGCGAGATCGGCGTGATCGTCCTCGACCAACAAACCGTCACCGGCCGACAGGTCAAACAGATCGCGCTGCTGCGGCTTTCCGACAACATCTATTTCCAGTTCACCTACACGATCCCCGCCGATCAGGACGCGCTCCTCGAGCAGCAGCCGGACGTGCTCGCGGCAGCCGCGACGTTCAGCGACCTCATCGACACGGTCCGGCTTGTCGACCAACGCGACTTGCGGATCGAACAGGAAGACCGGCTCATCCGCTCACGCACGCTGCTGGTCAATTGGACCGAGGCGCGGCTGCGCGAGGTGCTGCACGAAAGCGAGTGGGTGCGGATCATCCAGAACGGCCAGGACATCGGCTACACCGCCACGTTCACGGGCATCGGCGAGGCGATCCCCGATCTCGCCGAGCTGGCCGTGTCCAAAGGCGAGCCGGGTTCGGGCGACGGGACCGGCATCCAAATCGGCCTGCGGTCGCGGTTGCGCAGCGACGACGCCAACGCCGTGACGATCGACGCCGAGCAACGCATGTTCGCCACCTTCGACCGCAGTCGCGAGCGTTGGACCACGCTCACCACGACGGTCAACCCGCAAGGCGAACGCGTCGAGACGTCCTTCCTCGAAGAAGTCGGCGTGACGATCGAGCGGACCAAGGCCGTCCGCGATCCGGCCGGTGTTGACGGCGTGCGGCTCACCAAGGAGTACACGCTCACCGTCACGCGGGGCGGGGCCGACGGGAACGACCCGGAGGTCGTGCGCGAGTTGCCACCGTTCTACCTGCCACAGGCGTATGCGACGCTGTTGCCGCGGTTGTTGCCGTTGGACCGGCAGCGTGGTTATCTGTTTGCCCAGTGGGTGCCCGACCGGGCCGAGATCATGCTCCGGTACATCGACGTGCTGGAAGAACAGGAAGTTCGGCTCGGCACACAGACCGTGACAGGCATCGTGATCGAAGACCGCATCGGACTCGAGGGCAGCAAGACGCGGCACGTGTTCGACACCGCGACCGGCCGGTATCTCGGAAGCACCAACCCCGAGGCCAAACTTCTTCTCTTGCCCGCGACGCAGGACGAAGTCGAAGCGATCTGGAACTGACGCTCACAACACCACCGGCACTTCCCGGCCGGCGCGACTGCTCTGATAAAGGCCGTCGAGCACACCGATGACCGCGAGCGAATCCTCCGGCGGCACCGGTGATGGTGCGCCCTCCCTGACGGCTTTGGCGAAGGCGATGCACTCGACCGCGTGGCCACCGAGATGGGTGTCCATCGGGCGGACGATCGTGTCACGGAAGTGGTTGGCGTCGTTGTCGGTCTCGAGGATTTTGACGTCGCTGTCATCGCCGAAGTACGCGCCGGCCTTATCGCCGTAGAGCCAGATGGCGACGTCGCCGTTGCCGCGTGTCGGGTGGTGGAGCATCCAGGACGTTTCGAGCACGAGCGTGGACCCGTTGTCGAACCGAACCATGCCGGCGGCGAACTCCTCGACGTCGACGGCGGCGGGGTCTTCGAGCTTGCCGCCCCACTCGCTCCACGCGCCGGGCTTGTTGGCGAGCTTGGTCACGGCGGTGCCGGTGACGCTTACGGGTTTCGGATGGCCCAGCAGGTGGAGCGTGAGATCGAGGACGTGAACGCCGAGGTCGATGCACGGCCCGCCGCCGGCTTGTTCCATGAGCAAAAAGCCCGGCCGCGTCGGGATCGCCCCACGCCGCAACCACCATGCCCGACTGTGGTACACCTCGCCGAGCCGGCCCGCGTCGACCAGATGCTTGAGCGCGACCGACTTGTCGAGGAACCGAAAGTTCTGCGCGGTCATCACCAGCCGATCGGCCTTGTCACGCGCGTCGATGATCTGCCGGACTTCGGCGACCGTCGGCACGAGCGGCTTCTCGCACAGGACATGCTTGCCCGCTTCGAGAGCCTGCACCGTAAGCGGCGCGTGGAACCGGTTGGGCGTGCAGATGTCGACGATGTCGACCTCGGGATCGGACAGCACGTCCTCGACCCGTTCATGCAGGCGGTTGATGCCGTGTTTCTCGCCCCAGGCTTTGAGATGCTCGGCGTTGGGGTCGACGCCGGCGACGACCTCGGCGTCGGGCGACTTCTCCCAGCCGGGCATGTGCGCCCCGATGATCCCACCGGTTCCGATGCAGGCAACCTTGAGCATGCCGACAGCGTACACGCTGGTGCCTAGACCGCGATCCACTGGCCGCCGTTGACACGGATCTCTTCACCGGTGAGATGGCTGGCCAGATCGGACGCGAGGAAGAGAATGACCTTGCCGACCTGATCGCCTTCGGGGATGCCCTCGCGCTTGTCCCACAACGGCATGACCTTCTCGGTGTGCTCGCGACGGGCGGCGTTGGATTTGAAGAACGGGTTGACCATCTCAGTGAAGATCGTCCCGGCGGCGACGGCGTTGACGCGGATGTTCCGCTTGGCCACGAGCCGGGCAAAGCCGAGCGAGTAACAAAGCTTCCCCGCCATCGCGGCACCGTAACTGGTCGCGCTGCCTTTGTTGTTGGCAATCGAGGTCAGGACGATGATGCTGCCGCCGCCGCTGTCGTCCATCGCATCGGCCGCCGCGGGGAGCAGCGCGTGGGTGCTGTGCAGGTGAACCTTGACGACGCGATCGAAGTCGTGGGGGTTGGTGTCATCACGTTTGGAGATGCCGGCCGAGTGGACGAGCACGTCCAGCTTGCCGAAGTGTTGGACGACGTCGGCGACGAGCCGAGGACCGACCTCCGGGTCGGAGATGTCAGCCTTGAACGCCTTGCTGCCCTCGATCGCGTCTTCGACTTCGGCGGCGCGTTTGTCGTTGGCGGCGTAGTTGATCGCGACACGGCAGCCGTGGGCCGCGAGCATCTCCGCCGCCGCCCGCCCGATGCCGCTGGTGCCGCCCGTGACCAGGGCGACTTTGCCGTCGAGATCAAAAACCGAGTCCTGCGTGCTTGCCGTGCTCACGTCCGCAGCTTAGGTAAGCACCATGCCCGCGGAACCGCTCACACCCCAGGACGTGCTCGAACACCTGACCGGCCTGTGGGCGAGCTTCGATCAGACGCCGCCGGCCAAGAGTGTTGACCGAATCATCGCCGGGCCGCGCGACCAGGCGGTGAAAGCGATCGCGGTGTGCTGGATGCCGTACAGCACGACGCTGCACAACGCCGCGACGCTCGGGGCCAACCTGGTCGTCACGCACGAGCCGACGTTCTGGGATCACTTCGAGTTGAAGAACGACGCGTCCGATCCGAAACCGACGTTGTTGCGATCACGCGCGGAGAAAGCCGCGCTGATCGACGAGCTCGAACTGACGATCATCCGCTGCCATGATCTGTGGGATGCTTTGCCGGTGCGCGGCGTGCCGTTCGCCTGGGCGGAGCACCTGGAACTCGGCGACGTGCTTGCGAGCAAGCCGTACTACCGCGTGCATCGGATCGAGCCGCGACCGGCGTCGGAGGTCGCTGCGGCGATCGCCAAACGCACGGCACTGCTCGGCCAACCGGTGGTCGAGTTCTACGGGGATCCGGACCACATCGTCCGCACAGTGGGCGTCGGAACGGGCTGCGCTTCGGACCCGTTCGAGTTGTACGACATGGGCGCGGACTTGGCCGTCGCGGTCGATGACATCGTGCGTGGCTGGGTGGCCGGCGAGTGGTGTCACGACACCGGCACGCCGTTGGTCGTGGTCAATCACGGCGTTGCCGAAGAGACGGGCATGACCACGCTCACCGACGAACTGCGCACCGCGTTTCCCGAGACACCCGTTCATCACCTCGAACAAGGATGCACTTACGCCACGGTGACCGGTGTCGGCCTCACGACCGAAGCCCGGCGGTAGTCGGACGGGGTTTGCATCCGCTACGCTTACACCATGGCCGATCGTCCGAATGTCGTTGTGTTTTTCTCCGATCAGCAACGTTGGGACACGACGGGCCTGAACGGTTGTCCGCTGGAGTTGACGCCGAACTTTGATTACTGGGGGTCGCGCGGGACGGTGTTTCCGTATGCGACGACGCCGCAACCGGTGTGCGGGCCGGCGCGGGCGTGTCTGCAAACCGGCAAGTACGCGACCGCGGTCGGGGACGGCTGCCACACCAACGGCCGCCTGCTCCCGGCCGATCACGACTCTTTCGCCAAACGCTTCGCCGATGCGGGTTACACGACCGGCTATTTCGGCAAGTGGCACTTGGGCCGCAACGAGCACGACGAGAACCAAGCCGTGATCGCTGAAGATCGCGGCGGGTGGGATCATTGGCTCGCCGCCCAGGCGCTCGAAGCCTGCAGCGACGGTTATCACACGATCCTCTACGACAAGGACAATCGCGAAACCAAACTGCCCGGCTACCGCGTCGACGCCGTCGCCGACGCGGGGATCCGGTTCATCGGCGAGCAAGCGCCGACGGGCGAGCCGTTCTGCATGATGATCAGCGAGATCGAACCGCACATGCAAAACCACCGCGACGCTCACCCCGCACCCGCCGGGTATGAAGAGCGCTACCGAGGTCGATGGACGCCGCCGGACTTGCAGACCTTGCCGGGCGTGCCGGGCTTCTACGAACACCTCACCGGCGGCAACGCCCAGCAAGCCCTGCCCGGCTACCTCGGCTCGATCAAGCGTCTCGACGAGGCGTTCGGCCGTGTGATGGACGCATTGATTTCCTACGGCATCGCCGACAACACCATCGTCGTCTACACCTCCGACCACGGCTGTCACTTCCGAACCCGCAACGACGAATACAAACGCAGCTGCCACGACGTGAGCATTCGCGTGCCTTGCATGATCCACGGCGGCCCCTTCACCGGAGGCGGCCGCGATGAACGACCGTTCCAACTGACCGACCTTGTGCCCACCCTCTGCGACGCCGCCGGTGTCAACGCGCCCGAAGGCGCACACGGCAAGAGCGCGCTGGGCGACTTGCCCGACGAGGCGTTCGTGCAGATCAGTGAATCACACTTCGGCCGCGCGGTGCGGACCAACCGTTGGAAGTACGCGGCGATCGCTCCCAACGCCAAGGCAAGCGATCGCCATGCGAACGACCTTGTCGAAAGCCACCTTTACGACCTCGTCGCCGACCCGTACGAACTGGTCAACCTCGCGGGCCAACCCGACTACGCCGAGGTTCGCGCGGACATGAAGCAACGTCTGATTCGCCGCATGGAGCAAGCGGGCGAACCCACGCCGACCATCGCCGACACCCATCGACCCAAGCACGAGATCGGTCAACAGGTTCAACGCGAAACTCGCCCGAGCGATGACCTTCATCCGTTGACGTCGTAAACCGCGCTCATTCCTTGATCGACCAGTAGTTCACACGGTCTTGCGACTTGAGTTTGTAGGTCTGCGTGCCGTCGGCGCTCTCGAAGCTCAGCATGACGTGCAGCCGATCACGGTCGGCCATGGTGTAGGTGCCGAAGAGATTGCCGCCGATGTGCACTTCGAGTTCGTAACCGCCGTCGACTTCGCCGAGGTACTTGATCGTGCCTTCGACGGGCGTGAACGGTTGGAGGCGGTTGCTCTTCTGGTCGGGCAAAAGCGACAGGGTCACATCCTCGCCCGCCGCGAAGTCGAAGTCGCGCAGGTACAACGGCAACGCATTCACGGGTACGACATCCCCGCTCACCGTACCGGTCTGGCGCCCTTCGCCGGGCATGTAGCCGAAGCTGAAGTAGTCGTACCCGTCGCCGGTCTTGATGTACTGCGCGAACGTCGTACCGCACCACTCGCTCTCGCTCATGTCCATGCGGGTCAGTTCAAGGCCATCGACCGTGAGGTGTGAGGTCGTGGTGAACTTGTAGTCGTAGTTCGGCGTGGGCACGACTTCGATCTGGTTGTGCTTCCAGACTTCGACGGTCTTGACCGAACCGCCGGTGGCTTTGGTCCAGGTCGCGGTTTCGTGCTGTTCCTTGTTGGTCAGGAAAATCGCTTCGTACGAACGGGCCTTGCCGTAGATCACACGGGTCGCGTCATAGGTCGCCTTCTCGACCAGCCCGTCGTACCACGTCGAGTCCTGATCCCAGGAAACTGGCTGTGATGTGTCGGCGGACGTCGTCATCAGCGCCACGCTCAAAAGCAATGCGTTCATACCCCATGCTACGGAGCACGTTTCGGCACGGTTCAAAACGTATCGGACCCGAACTCCGACACGTCACGACGAAAAATGCGCCATCGGCCTTGCGTGGCATCGCATTCGAATCGTACATCTCAGCGGTGGGGGATTACAGCTTCGGGGAACCACTCTAAGAGGCGGACGCCTCGGGACGGAGATGAACGATGTCGGCGTTACTTGAGATGGATACATGCAAAGTCGGATCCGGGTGGACCCCGGAGGTGGACATGGTGATCACCGCGCTCGAAGCGGGTCGAGGCCAGACGTTCAGCTACAACCGGCCCAAGGGCGATCGCCGGGACGTCGCCCGGCTGCAACACCGCGCCGTCGCACACATCCGACTCTTCGCCGACGCCGAGGGCACCGACGCATGGGTCGTCTACACCCGCGACATCGATCACCAAGGCATCGGCTTCGTCTCCCGCGAACCCCTGCCGTTGGGGTTCAAAGGCATCGTCGAGATGATGGGCCCCGACGACCAGCCGTTTTCCGCGGCCTGTACCGTCCACCGCTCGCGATCCTGCGGCGAAGGTTGGTACGAAGGAGCTCTGTTCTTCCACAACCGACGCCCCGACTTGGTCGTGCCCATGCGGCTGTGCGATTCCGATATGGACTAGGGGGGCTGATTCGGCGACGATCACGGGATGCTCGCATTCCTGTTGTTTGCCGCCCTGCTACAGCCGGCAACGAAGCCGGCAGAGGCACCTGCGATTTTCGAACTGCCGCACGTCCGGGCTGATCTGGACGCGCGGCAGTTGCGCATCGCCGCGGAGTCGTTGGCATTAGACGTGCCGCTGGAGTTCGTCTGCGTCGTGGCCGGGACGGCGGATCACGAGACCGTCGTCCGCACCCTCGCCCGGCCCAGCGACATCCACGCCGCCGCCCTGGTGCTCGGGCTCGAGCCGGGCCAGCCGATCCGCTGGAGCCCGGCCAAGCAGGAGTTCCTCCCCCCCGCCGGCCCGCCCGTGCGGATCAGCGTCGAATGGGCCACGCCCGCCGGCGACGTGACCAAGCCGGTCGAGCAGCTCATCCGCCGCATCGACAACGGCGAGCCGATGCCGCCGCGGACCTTCGCTTTCGTCGGCTCCCGCACCGCGCCCGACGGCACCTACGTTGCCGACGTCACCGGCCAGATCGTCTCGCTGGTCAACTTCGAGCACACCGTCTTCGACGTGCCGCAGTTGGCGAGCGACTCCAACGAGCTGCTGGAGTGGGAGCTGAACCCCGTCACCGCCCCGCCCGGCGGCACGGCGGTGACGCTCATCATCGAGCCGATCGGTGACGAAGCGAGTTTACCGAACACAAAACAGAAAGCGGTCTCGTTGGACGAGCCAATCGGGGTCGACCAGGCCCGGGTCGATGCGTTGACGCGGCAATGGGAGGCAGCGGTGCTGCCGGGCGCGGACTCGGTCCGCCTCGCCGCCCAGACGCATTACGACGTGATCGCCGCCCTCCGGGCCGAACAGGACCGTCTCATCGCCGAGGCCGACCGATTGCAGCGGGTCATCGACGAGCTCGACCGCAAGTACCAAGATCTGGTTACCCCCCGGCCCGGGCCGACCACCCAGCCGGGCGGCGAATGATTGCGAGCTTCGACTGGATCGTGCTCGGCTTCGCGGCCGTGGCGTTGGGCGTGCCGGTCGTGGTGGCATGGACGACCGGCTGGCGGCGCGGGTTGGCGCTGGCCGTGGTGATTGACGCCGTTGCGCTGTGCTGGATGTTCCTGCCACTCACATGGAGCGGCTGGTTGATTGTCTATATTTTGCTCGCCCTCTTCAGCCTCTGCGCTTGGATGGGAGCCCGGCTCTCGCCGACGCTGACGTTGATGTTCGGCATCGCGTGGCTGAGCATGCCGCTCTGGACGAGCGTCGGCGGCAACTGGATTGACGTCCATCCGTTACTCACAGCCAATGCCATCAGCGGATTCGGACCTTGGCTCGAGCAACCACTGCCGTACGAGCTCACCGCGCTCGGGACCGAAGTGCCGTACGCATTGTCTGATCGTTGGGTAACGACCGCGCTGATGCATGGCGTCCTCGGGCTGATTCTCGGGGCTTGCGGGTTCGCCGAGCGGCGAGTCAGTAGGTCCCGTCGTCCTGAGCCGACGCCCCACCGGTGAGTTCCGCGATCGCGGCGATGCCCTTGCTCATGCCAAGTCGGGTCGCGCCGAAGTCGAGATAGGTGCGGCAGTCGGCGAGGGTGCGGATGCCGCCGGAGGCTTTGACGTGGAGCCCGGTGGCGTGTTCGACCATGAGCTTAACGGCCTGCTCGGACGCCCCGCCGGCGGGATGGAAGCCGGTGGAGGTCTTGATAAAGTCCGCCCCGCCGGTGCGGACCACGTCGCAGGCGTGGCGGATGATGTCGCCGGTCGGGTCGGCGGCGTGGAGGGCCGCGGACTCAACGATGACTTTCACGACGATATCGGACCTGACCGCCCGGCAGCCGGCGACGACCTCGCGGACCTCCGCAGTGGCTCGATCGACGTGACTTTCGATGAGCAATGGCAGATGCAAGACCATGTCGATCTCTCTCGCCCCGTCCTTGGCGGCTGCGGTGGCCTCGATGGCTTTGACGGTGGGCTTGGACGTGCCGTGCGGGAAGCCAACGACCGAGCAGACCTTCGTCCGCCCCGCGACACGGTCGGCGACCGCTTTGACCCATGCGGGTGCGACACAGACGGACGCGAAGCCGTGCTGGACGGCTTCATCCGCCACGGCCATCACCGCATCCGTGGATGCCTCCGGATTGAGAATCGTGTGATCGATCTGGGCGGCAAGCGTGGCGGGGGTCAAGTCGGGCATGGGTCAGGCCTCCAAAGTTCCACGTGGAACATGGGTGAATCGAGACAACAGGCGGGGCGTGTTCCACGTGGAACACGTCAGTCTTCCAAGCGAACGCCGAGCTTGGCAAGCAGGTCGTCGAACTCGTCGAGGCTGCCGTAGTGCAACGTCAATCGGCCCTTGCCACCCTTTCGGCTCGCGACCTGGGCCCGCAGACCAGTGCTTTGGCGGATCTTCTCTTCGAGGTCGGACAGGTGCGCCTCGCGGCCAGTCGGTTTGCGGGTCGCCTGCTTCGGATCCTCGGCCACGAGTCGTTCGAGGTTCCGCACGCTCAGGTTCTGCGCCACCACGGCCTTCGCAAGCCGGTCCTGCTCCATCCCGTCGTCCACGCCTGCCAGCACTTTCGCATGGCCCAGCGTGATCCGCTCCTCCACGACCAGCGTCCGAACCGACTCGGTGAGCTTCAGCAGCCGCAGGTGATTCGCGATCGACGAGCGGTCTTCGCCAAGTTCCTCGGCCAGCGCCGCTTGCGTCAGGTCGGCCTCGTCCATCAAGGCCTGGTAGGCTTCGGCACGCTCGATCGGGTTCAGATCGGCCCGGTGGATGTTCTCGACCAGCGCCAATCGAGCCTGCGTCGTCGGGTCGGCCTCGCGGACCAGGGAACGAATCGTGTCCAGGCCCGCGAGCTCCGTTGCTCGATACCGCCGCTCGCCGGCGATCAGCTCAAAGCCGTCCGCCTTGCGCCGCACGACGATCGGCTGGATCAACCCGTTCGCCTTGATGCTGTCGGCCAGCTCCGAGAGGGCGGCGTCATCAAAAGACTGCCGCGGCTGACGGGGGTTCACCTTGATCTGGCCAAGGGATAGCTCGAAGACGCGAGCGTCATCCGGCAGTTCCGCCGGCGAACCGACCTCGCGGCGAACGGGGGCGGGCGCGGTCGAGTCCGGCGTGGCATTCTCCGGAGCAGCCGATGGGGCGGCGGGCTTTGAGGGCGACGGCTTCGAGGCGGTGGGCTTTGAGGCGGGGGCCGACTCGGCCTCGTTCTTGTCCATGCTCAGCAGGCTGCTGAGTCCACGCCCAAGCCGAGGTTTGGCTGCTTTCTTCGCCGACATCCGTGTACCTTTCGATGAGACGCCCGCAGTGTAGGGCGGCCGACGAGAATCGCCAGTCACCCTCAGGTCAACCAACTTCGAGTCATGCGTCGGCATAAATTGTTTTATGATCATTGATCACATGTGATTCCCGCCGGATTCTGAAAGTCGCGGTGGGGCGTTGCACTTACTAACATGCGTTGCCCGATGGCGTGCCTCAGCAGTTCGCCGCAGGGTGTTGTCGCCTCGAAGGAACGAAGCCACGGGACCGCGTGCCCCTCACTGAGCCCATCTCATGCCTTACTCGCTCTTAGAAACCACCGCCGATGAAGCCATTCTCCTCGACGCCGAAAGCGGCGGGACGGTCAGCAGTGAAGGCGGCTCCAACCGCTGGACGCTCAACTTCGGCCCCCAGCACCCGGCCACCCACACGACCCTGCGCCTAGTCCTCGAGCTCGACGGCGAACGCATCGTCAAGGCGACCCCGCACATCGGCTACCTGCACTCGGGCTTCGAGAAGCTCGGCGAGCACCTCAACTACAACCAGTACGTCACGATCGTCGACCGCATGGACTACTCGGCGCCGATCTACAACGAGCTGGCCTGGCACAACGCGGCCGAGCGTTTGATGGGCATCGAACTCACGCCGCGCTGTAAGGCACTGCGCACGATTGCCGGCGAGCTCGGCCGCATCCAGTCGCACCTGCTCTGCGTCGGCGCGGCCGGCCTCGACCTCGGGGCGTTCACGTCCTTCCTCTACGGCTTCAACCAGCGCGAGAACATCTACGACATCGTCGAGTACATGTCCGGCAGCCGCTACCACACGTCCTGGACCCGCGTCGGCGGCCTCAACCAAGACCTGCCCGACGAGGAGGTGTTCAAGAACCTCGTCCGCCGGTTCATCAATGAAGAGCTGCCCGGTGCGATCGGTGACATGGAGAAGCTGCTCAACCGCAACAAGATTTTCCGCGAACGCACCCGCAACATCGGCACGCTCAGTCGGGATGAAGCGATCGCCTGGAGTCTGACCGGACCGATGGCACGGGCGTCGGGCGTGAAGCGGGACTTGCGCAAGGCCGAGCCGTACCTGTGTTTCGAGGACAACTGGGACGGCAAGGGCACGTCCGGCGTCGACTTCCAAGTGCCGGTGATGGAGGAGGGCGATGCGTTTGCCCGCTTCTTCTGCCGTGTCGAGGAGATCAAGCAGTCGGTCAAGATCATCAACCAGCTGCTCGACAACCTCCCCGGCGGTCCGGTCAACGTCAGCCCCGAGGGCAAGGAAGTCCTCCCGCCCAAGGATCAGGTCTACAGCTCCATCGAGGGCCTGATCCAGCACTTCGAGATGATCATGACCAACCGCGGCTTCACCGCCCCGGTCGGCGAGGCCTACGGCCGCATCGAGTCCGCCAACGGCGAACTCGGCTACTACATCATCTCCGACGGCGGCAACGTCCCGTTCCGCGTACGAACCCGTCCGCCGTGCTTCGTGAACTACCAAACCTTCGCCAAGCAGATCGAAGGCCACAGCATCGCCGACGTGGTGGCGGTGATCGGTAGCATCAACGTCATCGCGGCGGAGTTGGACCGTTAGGGCGTGGGCTATGATTTAAGACGTATCGCTTTCACTCCGTCGATAACGTACTTCTCGATTTTTTCTTTCTTTGCGAGGCGATCAAGAATGCGAGCAAGTACATCGGGTTGCTTCGGAAGATCCTTGCCGTCCCATTTAGAAGTGAAATAGTTGAATCCAACGTAACCATCCGCGAATTTCTCCTCCGCCCGACTCAGTTCGGATAAGACAGCCGTTTCAAGACTGTTGTCCTCCGGGAAAAGGGACTCTGTTCCACCCTTAATTGGCTTCGCAGGCTTGGGTTCGTGAGCGAAGGAATCCAAACCATCGGTAAAATCGACGTGATCGAAAGCGGCTAGTCTCAGCGCCTTCGAGAGTCCGATTCCCTTCCAACTCGCGATGTAGACCTGCTTTCCGAGCAAGCGGACTCCGTTCTATTCCAGGCAAATGATCGAGGTCACCTGACGCCAATATCAACGAATCAAACGCATCGACTGCAGCCAGTCGAAGCATGTCAGCAACCATCGTGGTATCAACTTGCTTCTCCTGCGTGTAACGATTCCTGTGCCCGCAGTTCTCACAGGGTGGCGAGGTGTACGATCGCCTCGCGTATCGCCGGACGTAAAACCCTGGAGTAGAGTCCAGTTGGCCTAAAAAGCGGTTCAGACCTTTCTGAGATTCTGTTTCGCCCGCTTTACCCGTTTCTGTTCCGGTGTAGTAATACGCGCCGGCTAGTCGCTGCCCATTGACGGCTTTGACCAACCACTCACTCAGCCTCTGAAAATCGACTTGAAGCTCTGTCGCTTTCTTCCAACCGCGGTAAAAGTTCTTTCCATCAAAGAAGATTGCGACGCGCATCGAAAATCTCGCAAAAAAAGGTCGGCTGTCGTAGCGACAGCCGACCCGGGAATAGTCTCGCGACGTTCCCAGACGGGCACGCCGCGGTCAATTAACGACGCGTGTAAGATAGGTACGTCCTACGCGCGGTCAAGTTCAAATCATATCGGAATTCCGCGTTAGGTGCGCCAGAATTGGCCAACGTGGAAATTCGTCGCGGGTTAGCTTGGGGCAGCGACAACACGCGCGAATCGCCGCAACTTATCTGAGGATGTCGCTCATCAACCGCAGACACCCGCCGCGGTAGCCGCTTCCGAAGAGGTGCAGGTGGTTGAGGTGGTGGTGGAGTTCGTAGACCTGCACGCGGCGATTGCTGCCGGGTGGTAGGGGGAATGCGTCGGCGTAGGCGGATTCGAAGTTCGGGCCGAGGTTGCCCATCCAGCGGAGCATGCCGAGGTCGGCTTCGCGGCCGGCGTAACAGGCGGCGGGGTCGAAGGTTGTGGGGCGACCATGAGACTCGGCGAGGTTGCCGGACCAGAGGTCGCCGTGGATGAGGCAGGGCGTGTGGTCGCCGCCGGCGAGGAGTTGGTCGAGCTTCGCGTCGAGTTGGTCGCCGAGCCGGCGGACCTCGGCGTCGTGGATGAGTTCGAGCATCGGCCGCAGGCGGCGCTCGCGCCAGAACGTGACCCAATCCTCACACCACGAGTGGGACTGCGGCGTACTGCCGAGCGCGCCGTCGACGTCGAAACCAAAACGATCGACCGCACCCGCGGAGTTGCGATGCAGTCCCGCGAGTGCCGTCCCCCACGCCGCCGCGTCGTGCACCGGTTCGAGGTCGAGCCACTCCAACACGAGCACGCATTCATCAACATGCAACACCGCCGGCACGCGCGGCCCAGCAAACTGCGCCAGTGCCCGCAACCCCGCCGCCTCCGCCGCGAATCCGCCCGCCCCCGCGCCGCCCTTGGCAAAGACGGTGCGGCCGTCCGCCAACTCCACCCGACTCGCCTCCGCGATGCACCCGCCGCCGACCGGCGTGCTCCGCTTCACCGCCACGCCCAGCGCCGCCGCAACATCCACCGTAACGCTCACGCCATCTCCTGAAGCTTCGCCACCAGCGCCGGCATCGCCGACTCGATCAGATCCAACACGCGCTCGAAGCCGTCATCGCCGCCGTAGTACGGGTCAGGCACTTCGGGCACACCTTCTCCCGGCACGAACTCGCCGAGCATGACGATCTCCGCCGGACCATCGGCGCGGGCTTGCAGGTCGCGCAGGTTCGCACGGTCCATCGCGATGATCAGATCGAAGTCGTGGAAGTCCTCATCGGTGACGCGGCGGGCGATGCTGGTCAACGCGTAGCCGCGGGCACTTCCCGCAGCGCGCATGCGTGCGTCGGCAGGGTCGCCGGCGTGGTAGCCGATGGTGCCCGCCGAGTCGACATGCACGCCGTCCGCCAACCCCTCCTGCTCCAATGTCGATCGCAGTACCGCCTCCGCCGCGGGCGATCGGCAAATGTTCCCGAGACAAACCATGAGCACGCGTGGCATACGCGTGACCGTATCGCAGAACCGCGGTGCGGGGCCACGCACCGCAAAAACACCGGAAGCCAAAAACGACCCGG